>NZ_JBHOFD010000011.1:0-191209 GCF_046543445.1 Paenibacillus nanchangensis | reverse complement strand
GTTTCTACAGTTCAGTCTGTATAGAGCGGGAACTCCGAAGATAAGGCTTGCGCTACCGCTCCGCAGCTCCACATTGCCTCCGTGCCATCTCCGCCATCCTGTATTTTAACAGTTCAGTCTGGATTGAAGGTGGAACTCCGAAAATAGAAGCAAATGGTTCAGTCTAGGTCGAATAGCCGGGTAATCTGAGAAAAAAGCATCCTGTATGTCCTTAAATTCGGACTTATCAATAGAACGAGCAACTCCTTAAGCTGCTCCATTTATCATCACGCCTATTACCTCGGCATTACAGGCTGCAGTAAATGCAGTAAATATAAATTGCCGCTGCCTTCAGGCGTATCGTTTCGGATGTGTTCTTCCAAACACAATCTCGAGGGATCGGATTTGTATTTTGCATTTTTTCGAATCATGTCCATTAATTTGTTCCATGAGCCGCCAATATCGTCCCCGCTCTCAAGCATGGCGTACAGGCCGCCAGGTAAGTTCATTTCCTTGAAAATCTCAGGAATCCTGATTCCTTCAGGTATGGTTGCGCACATTCCGTAGCCGTAGGGCAGGCCGTCTTTCGTCGGCAGCGGCTTCACATTTCCGCCGAACAGACGGGCGGTGCCCGATAAACCGGATTCCTTTACCCATTCGACGATAGGCTGGGTCGCTTCATCTTCTGGCGCAACGCCTACAACCGTATGGTAAACGACTCTCATAGGGGAAAGCGTAATTACCTTCAGTGACTTGTCCTCTGCTTGATTTTCCATTTCATTCGCCTCCGGATCGTTTGAGATTTCTTCCAGTACAGAGATCCAATCTGAATTCGTCAAGGTGAGCAGCTCTAATAGAGCGTTCAACTTCTCCTCATACCGCCGCAGCTCCTGCCGTTCAGACTTAAGAGAAGCTGCTTTCCGCTCAATTAAAAGCCTGAATCGGGCAGCCGACATATCCGTGAAAAACTGCGAAATCTCCTTTAATGAGAAGTCAAGCTTGCGAAGCTGCGCGGTAATGGTTATACGCTGCACGGCGTCTTCATCGTACACCCGCCAACCAGATCCAGGGTCTCTGCCGCTTCGAAACAAGCCTTCGGCTTCCCAGTGCCGCAGCGTCCGGCTCGTTAGCCCCGTTTGGTCGGACAGCTTATTGATCGGAATAAGCGCCTTCATGTGATCCTCCTTTCCAGTTCATGGATTTAGGATATCGCTTGACGCTGCGGCAACTGCAAGGAGCTTTTTCATGCCGGTGTTTATTTTGTCCGATGAAACGCGTTCTCCCTGCGGCGGATGTAGTCTTCCGGTCGGTGTTGTATTCGTAAGTTCCGACACAAACAAACCGGTCCAAGGGAAATCTTGGCCGGTCTGCTTCAGTATAAGTATTAAGTTCATGGGTTCCGGCAACATAACTGTTGATGTCTCACGCTTTATTCCGTCACATTCCCCTGATTCGCCACTTCACGTGCTTTTGCTTCCACTTCCTGCGGATCGCCAAGGTAGTACCGGGACAGCGGACGGATGTCCTCATCCAGCTTGTAAATGAGCGGCACCCCTGTCGGAATATTCAGCTCGGTTAACGCCGCTTCATCAATATCCTCCATGTACTTGATCAATGCGCGCAGGGTATTTCCATGCGCCGAGATCAGGACACGCTCTTTTTTGTGGATCAGCGGCACAATCCGGTTGTTCCAGAAATCGCCCACGCGGTGAACTGTATCCTCCAGGCTCTCCCCAAGCGGAAGCTCCTCCGGCTTCAGTCCGGCGTACTTCAATTCATGCTCCGGAGCCCTTGGGTCGCCGGGTTCCAGCAGCGGCGGACGGACGGTCAGGCTGCGCCGCCACAGCAGCAGCTGCTGCTCCCCGTACTGCTGCGCTGTTTCCGTTTTGCTGAGTCCCTGCAGCGCGCCGTAGTGACGCTCATTGAGCTTCCAGGATTTTTGCTCCGGAATCCAGAGCAGGTCCAGCTCGTCAAGAATATAGTGCAGTGTCTGAATCGAGCGGCGCAGCACCGAAGCAAACGCCAGATCAAAGGTATACCCGGCGGCTTTCAGGCGTCTCCCCGCCTCTTTGGCCTCTTGAATTCCTTTTTCGGTCAGTCCGACATCCGTCCAGCCTGTAAACAAATTGAGGCGGTTGTATTCGCTCTCTCCATGTCTAACCAGAACAATTTCGTACATCTGACTCCCTCCGTTTCACTACCATTCCTATAAAGCCATATCCGCAATTAGAAACAGGTTCAGTAGGACTACAATGCCTGCAATGATCCACCCGGCTACCGTGGTTAACTTCCGGTTGACCAAAGCACCCATAATGCTTTTGCTGCTCGTGAACACAATCAATGGGATCAGGGCAAAAGCGATGCCGAAGCTCAGGACCACTTGGCTCATAACCAATGCGCGGGTCGGATCAACACCCGAGATGATGATTGCAAGCGGCGGTATGGTTGTCACGGCACGCCGGACATATAAATTAATCCGTTTATTGATGAAACCCTGCATCACCACATCGCCCGACATCGTCCCTACCGACGCGCTCGAAAGCCCCGCTATTAACAATCCAAGCCCAAACGAACCGGCGGCGACCGGACCGGACAGGCGCGAAAATTCATGAAAAGCCGTCTCCAGATCTTCCACCGGCAGACCATTGGTGTGGAACAATGCAGCGGATATGACAACCATCGCCATATTTACTGCACCGGCTATGACCATAGCAATCAGTATATCCATTAACTCCAGCCGAAAAATCCGTTTTTTCTCCGTATCGTTACGGCCGACAATGCGGCTTTGGGTCAGCGACGAATGGAGATAAATCGCATGAGGCATCACTGTCGCCCCCAGTATTCCGGCTGCCAGCAGCACACTGTCCGTTCCTTCAAACCGCGGGGTAAGCATACCGGTTAAGACAGCTCCCCCGTCCGGCTGCGCCACAAACACCTGAAACGCAAACGCCAGAACCACCATCATAATCATCGCGCCGATTCCGGCCTCCAGCCAGCGGTAACCTCTGCGCTGCAGCTCCAGAATTCCGAATGACCCAATGGCTGTGATGATCGCAGCCGGCAGCATCGGAATCCCAAACAATAAGTAGAGTCCCAAAGCTGCGCCGATAAATTCGGCCAGGTCTGTGGCGATGATCACCAGCTCACTTTGTATCCACAGCAAAATCGATGTTTTTTTGGAAAAACGTTCCCGGGCGACTTCAGGCAGGTTGCGTCCAGTCGCAATGCCCAGCTTCGCGGACAATGTCTGAATCAGCACGGCCATCAGATTTGAGGCGAAAATCACCCATAGCAGCATGTACCCGTATCGGGAGCCTGCGGTAATGTTGGTGGCGAAATTACCGGGATCCAAATAAGCCACCGAAGCGATAAACGCTGGGCCGAGAAACGGAAGCAGCCGTTTCAGTCCTTTAACCTCTCCCCGCAGCACGCTGTCCGCACTTACTGCCTGACGTTTATTTTTAACTGCGGCGGATTGCCGCTCAATCATGGTTTCGGCCATTTCTCTTTCCTCCTCGCCCAATTGTTTAGTTGATGCATTAATGTTGTACAAGTGCAACTTTATGTACTTATCTTATACCCGCTGCTGTGAAATGTAAAGCAGTGTTTCTTGCATTTTCAAAAAAAATCCACACTAAAAAAGACCATTGCCTCAATAGACAATAGCCGAACAACTAAAACAAGATCTGCTTTGGTCTTCAAAATGCGCTTTGGCGGCGGTTTTCGCCTCAATCATGAATTCAGTCCGGTCCCGTCAGCGGGCCTCGTCGGCCGAACTTGCAGGAAGCACCGCGTTACTATCCTCCGGTTCATGCATTCCGCGTTCAATCTGAAGGGAGGACTTGGACAACCGGAAGCTGGAGCTCCAGCTCGTTATCTTCGGTGTTGTCGCTGCGGATGCCGTTCAGATAGTTTTTTAAGAAACCTTCATGCAGCGTATCCAGCAGCTTGTCACCGTTAATTCCGGCAATTTCCTGCGCTCCCGTATTTTCTGTCCCCGCAAAATAATGCAGATTCAACAGCGCCATCGTCTTTGTCAGCCGCTGCTGTTCTTCCTGGGTAAGATTCGCCAATGACCGGTCCTCCGACACTGCCCGCTCATAAAGCCTGTCCGACAGCGCCATAAACCGCTCCCGGCTGTAGGTTTCAAACTGCAGCAGCTTGTCATCCCGGCTGCCCAACTGCTTGGCATACCGCCCGACCTGAAGCTTAACCGTGCTGTAGCGGAAGCTGCCATCTTTTGAAACCGTTACCCTGCCGTATTGATGTGGATACACGGACAGTGCATTGCTCGCAATATCCGCGATCATATTACCCTGTACAGCTTTGGTGCTGATGTCCTGGATATGGATATGCCCGCTAAACACTGCTTTAACTCCTATGCGGGAAAACAAGGAGACGGCCTCCCTGCTGTTGTTAAGCGTGTAGCCCTTTTGGATGACGGAGTTATGATCCAGCAGATTGTGATGCATGACCGGCAGCAGACGGGCGCCCTGGCGGCGGGCTTCGTCCGCACACTTGCCGATCCACTTAAGTGTGGATTCCGGCAGCTCCCCGTCGGTTTGAGGATAGCCTTGACGGTAGTTATTATCGTACTGGCTGGTGTCTAACATCAGCAGCCACAGCGATGCCGACGGCGTTGCCAGATAGCTGAGCGTCACTTTGTCGCGGCTTACCGCTTCGTCATATCCGAAATTGGCGTAAATATGCCGAAACTCGTCCGGGTCCACCCCCTCCGTCCGATACTGAACATCGTTCCGGAAGCCGGACGCCCACGGATTGTTAATGTCATGATTGCCGGGAATTACGTACACCCGGCTGCCCGCCGCTTCGATCCGGCCAAGCTTCTCCGCCAGCTTCCGGTGGCTGGCAAGTTCCCCGTTATTGGTTAAGTCTCCGCTCAGGATCACAGCATCGGGCCGCGCAGAGCGGATCTCCTCTACCCAGGCATCCGTGAGGGGATCGCTGTACTCCAGACGTTTGCCGTCCCCCTTCTGCAAAAAACGCTGAAAAGCCGAACCGCTATCCTGCAAATCCGGCGATAGATAATGCAGGTCGGTTGTTACTGCAAGCGTTATTGCACTGTCCGCTGGCAGTGCATTCAGCGGTTGAATCTTCTGTGTTTCCGGTTCGCAGCCTGCCGCCGCAGCCGTCAGCATCATAATGGCTGCAATTCGCGTCCAGGCGGTGAATGACCCTCTCATGAGCCCACACTTCTTTCCAGTTCAATAGAGCACTTAAGTTACTGCCATCACTAAAGTCAATGTATTTTGTTAAGTACCTAATAATCACTATGCCCATTTTACTCTAATCTTCAGCAAAAGGACGCATTCTCACCTGAAAAGGCCGCATTCTTACCTGCTAACAGGTACAGAACGCGGCCCGGCCGTTTGCTTCAAGAGGGTAATGTAGCGATCGATGAGTAAACGTTCTGCGCAAGCCACATGCCCTGTTGTATCCGCATCATACAGTTCAGAAAGCAGGACGTATGGCTGTTGTATCCGCATCGTACAGTTTAGAACGCAGGATGCATGGCTGTTGTATCCGCATCGTACAGTTTAGAACGCAGGATGCATGGCTGTTGTATCCGCATCGTACAGTTTAGAACGCAGGACACATGTCTGTTGCATCCGGTTAATGCAGTTTAAAACAAGTCTGCAATCATCCCCGCCGCCGAGCCGGATATTACGACAACCCAAGGCGGAGCATTCCAGAAAGCCAGCAGGACAAACAGCGCAGCAGCCAGCACAAAATCGGCCGGCGCCTGTACCGCCGAAGTCCACAGCGGGTCGTAAAAGGCGGCGGTCAGCAGCCCGACAACCGCGGCGTTAACTCCGGAAAGCACCCCCTGCGCCCTGCCGCTGCTGCGAAGCGTGTTCCAGAACGGAAGAGCGCCGTAAACCAGCAGCAGCGCCGGGAGAAAAATGGCTGCTGTCGCGATAACCGCCCCCTGCCAGCCCTGCGCCATCATGCCGAGGTAAGAGGCAAAGGTGAACAGCGGCCCCGGCACGGCCTGAGCCATCCCGTATCCGGCGAGAAAATCTTCAGCCGAGACCCAGCCAGCGGGGACAACTTCCCGCTCCAGCAGCGGCAGAACAACATGCCCGCCGCCGAATACAAGTGAACCCGCGCGGTAGAAGCTGTCAGCCAGCTCCGCCCAGCTGGTATGCACCAACCGGCTGAATACTGGCAGCAGGATAAGCAGTCCGGCAAACATCCCCAAGCAGGCTAGACCAAAGGTCCGGCTGATGGGGATGTTCAGCTTCGGACTGCCGTTTCCTGCTTCTTGGCGGTACAGGAGGGCGCCTGCCGCTCCCGCGGCGGCAATCGCCGCTACCTGCGTGTAGGCGGCAGGCCACAGCAGCACGGCCGCAGCCGCCAGCAGCGCGATTGTCGCCCGGCTCCGGTCCGCGGCCAGCTTCCGGCCCATGCCCAAAATCGCATGCGCGACAACGGCGACGGCCACTAGCTTCAGACCGTGGATGAAGCCCGAAGAGCCAAGGTTGGCTCCGTCCATCAGGAGCGCAAACACGATCAGGGCAAGTACGGACGGAAGCGTAAACCCAAGCCAGGCGATGAGTCCGCCGAGCAGGCCGCCCCGCACAATCCCGATGCCGATCCCGACCTGACTGCTTGCGGGCCCGGGCAGGAATTGGCACAGCGCCACAAGATCGGCATAGCTTTTTTCATCCAGCCACTGTTTGCGCCGCACATATTCATGATGAAAATATCCCAAATGCGCAACCGGGCCTCCAAACGAGGTTAAGCCCAGCTTAAACGATACGGCAGCGATTTCGCTCAGCTTACGACGGCTGTCTGCGGCCGGTTCCTTTTGACTGCCGCTTAACATAGGATTCACAGCATCCTTCTCCTTAATTTCCCGTGTAGGATAACAGCTCGATAGCTTTCTCCATTATGGCGGGCACTCTGTTAAGCGGAGATAAAACACGCTGCATATTCGTGTAAAATATCATCGGAAGGCTTAGCCACAGGCCACAGGCCGGCTTGATCGCATGAAAATCCCGCTTAGGAAATCCAGCTTAGCCTTGCAGTCAAGACTTCCCCGAACTCGCGGCGACCGTCCTTCACCCTTCCCGTTCAGCCAAAAATCCGCGTACCGCCGCTTCGGCCTCTTCCAGATTCCGGACACGAAACGTGATTTTTTCTACGGGTTCTTCCGGACTGTAGCGGCCGGAGGTGTAATCGTATTTTGGATCATAATAATGCTCCAGCAGCAGAACAACCGCGTTGGCATAACGTTCTTCGATCAGGCTCCGCTCAATTTCCGCAGCGATTGGCACATGAATCCGGCTTTTAATGTTCCGGAAAGCGGCCAAATAGTCTTCTTTATATTCCGACGGCCGGTAGTCGGCCAGAATTTGCTCAACTCTCGCTTCCACAGGCATTTCAATCCACAGCTGGGTCGCCCGCTCTTTGCCTTCCGCCAGGAATGGGGGCATGACGACTTTGCCGATCCGCTTGCTCTCCGCCTCAAACAGCACGTATGGCGCATCCTCCAGCCGGATCAGCTCCTCCAGCAGCAGGCTGTCGAACGTTTTCTGGTTATTGGCTTTCAGACCGATCTGGCCAAAAATAGAGCCCCGATGGCCGGCCAATCCCTCCAGATCGATCACCGGGTAACCGCCCGCATGCAGCCGGTGCAGCAGCGTTGTTTTGCCGGTACCCGTGTGGCCGTGAATGACGTACGGACGCGGCCGGAAATCATACGATTCCAGCGTCTCGGTCACCCACTTACGGTACGCCCGGTAACCGCCGGTCAAACGGTAGGCGTGGATGTCCATCAGCGACAGCAGTGTCGCCGTTGTCCGGCTGCGCATCCCGCCCCGCCAGCAGAACACCGCCTTATCCCCTTCCGTCTCTTCAAACTGACGAATAAAATCGGGCAGCTTCGCCGAGACAATCTGCAAACCGCGCTGTTTGGCGGCCTGAATGCTGGTCTGCTTATACAGGGTGCCGACTTCCGCGCGTTCCGCATCGTCAAACAGCGGGATGTTTATGCTTCCCGGCAGGCTGGCATCCGCATATTCGGAGGGAGAGCGGACATCCACGACGGTAAGTTTCTTTTTGTTCTGAAGTTTTCTAAGCTCTTCCAGCGATATATCCTGAAACACAAGTATCCTCTCTTTCCGGCTGAAGCCCTAAACGATCTGAATCTGTCCCGGATGTTCGTCCGTCACGTCACCGATCAGCGCCGCTTCCACGCCGGCCGCAACCAGCTCGTCCAGCAGCTGACCGGCATTTTCCGGAGCCGCCGAAATCAGCAGTCCGCCGGACGTTACCGCATCGCACAAAATGTAGCGGTCAATTTGATCCATCGTATCCGGATACAACACGGTTCCTTCGAGATGCGCATAATTGTTGCGCGTTCCGCCTGGAACAAAACCTTCTTCAGCCAGTTCCCGCACACGGGGCAGGACAGGAACCGCGTCTTTGCGGATGATCAGCCCGGCTCCGCTGCCTTTGGCCATCTCGGAGGCGTGGCCCATCAGCCCGAATCCGGTGACGTCTGTGCAGGCATGGACATTATACGGCTCCATAATTTCCGCCGCTTTTTTATTTAATGTGGACATTACAGAGGTGAGACGTGCTGTTTCCTCCACTGATAACCGGTCTTTTTTGATGGAGGTCGTCAAGATGCCCACTCCGATCGGTTTCGTCAAAATCAGCTTGTCGCCGGGACGCGCCGAAGCATTGGCGCGCACTTTGTCCGGGTGTACCAGACCGGTTACGGCAAGCCCAAACTTCGGTTCCTTGTCATCAATGGAGTGACCGCCGACCAGCGTTGCGCCCGCTTCATTCACTTTATCGCCCGCACCGCGCAGAATATCGGCCAAAATGCTTTTATCCAGCGTCGAGATCGGGAAAGCCACTATATTAAGCACGGTTAGCGGTTTGCCGCCCATTGCATAAATGTCGCTCAGCGCATTGGCAGCCGCAATCTGGCCGAAGGAATACGGATCATCCACGATCGGCGTAAAAAAATCTACCGTCTGCACAAGTGCCAGCTCATCGGTTAACCGGTATACTCCGGCATCATCGCTGGTATCCAGCCCAACCAGCAAATCCGGGTTCGGCACGCTGGGCGGGAGACTCCGGATGACCTGCATCAAATCGGCGGGGCCGATCTTGCAGCCGCAGCCGCCTTTGGAGGATAGGGAAGTTAATTTAATAGCATCTGCTTGGGACATTTGCTCAGCTCCTTGGATATAAGTACATCTAAGTATACGACTTTTTGTCGCTGTCACAAAATAAAATCGTTTGAAATCTATCTCGTGTGATATACTATTCACATTTGATTCATTTTCAAAACCTGGAGGTTCCCGAATTTATGCCCACACTTACCAACGGTTCCGGCCCGCGCGGCCGGCGGTCCGACACCAAGACCTGGCTTCTCATTTTAGTATTTGCAGCGGTTGCCATCGCCGGCTTGTCCTACGTGAAATGGTGGCCCTACTATCATAAAGCCTTTAAAGCGGCAACCGAGCATACCATCGGCTCTTCGATATTAACCGGAGACCGGGCGGACGCACCTGCTCCTTCCTGGCAGGCCGCCTGGGATTATGCCGCCGCTTATTTTAATTCCGTCTGGAAAGCAGCCGTGCTCGGCATCCTGCTCGGCTCGCTTGTGCAGGTGCTGCTGCCTTCACGCTGGCTGCTTCGGGCACTGGGGAAAGCAACATTTAAGAGCACCGCGCTGGGAGGCCTAGCTTCCCTGCCGGGCATGATGTGTTCCTGCTGCGCCGCACCGATCGCCGTCGGCATGCGCAAGCAAAAGGTATCGGTTGGAGCAGCGCTAGCCTTCTGGCTCGGCAATCCGGTGCTGAATCCGGCAACTCTGATTTTTATGACCTTTGTGCTGTCGTGGAAGTTCACCTTGATCCGCCTCGTGTTCGGTCTTGTACTTACGTTTGGCGTCAGCTATTTTGCCAACCGGTATGCCGGCGAGAGCAGCGTGCCGGAACCTATTGCCGAAACGGCTGAACCCGCCGCACCACCGGAAGGCCCGCTGCTGCTCCGCTGGCTAAAAAGCGCGGGGACGCTGTTCCTCAGCATCGTCCCCGCTTATCTCGTCGCCGTGCTGCTGCTTGGTGCGGCAAGAGCCTGGATGTTCCCAATGCTCGGGGAAGGCGCAATGAACGGCATCCTGTCTGTGCTGCTGTTCTCTCTGTTCGGCGCGTTGTTTGTTATCCCGACGGCGGCTGAAATTCCGATTATCCAGACCTTTTTGTCGTTTGGTATGGGCGCCGGCTCCGCAGGCGCTCTGCTGATTACACTCCCTGCGGTCAGCCTGCCGTCCCTGTTGATGGTGGCCCGTTCCTTCCCCCGGAAGGTTGTCTGGTTTGTGTTTGGCTCGGTTGTCGGGCTTGGCGTGCTTTGCGGCGCGGTCAGCGCGTTTTGGCTCTAGCCCGAGATCAACACAAGGGTTGAACTTAAAGCGGACAACCCGTCCTGCTTCATCCCTACTCCTGTATAGGCAGTAAAAAGAAGCCTTTATCTGGCGCTCCGGCGAACGGCGGCACCTAGATAAAGGCTTTTGTGTTGGGTTCTAGTGATATCGCTAGGGTGTACACGCAAACTGTAATTAAGGAATAATATTGTAAAATATGAGCTATTAGACGAAGATACGAGATAACAGTCCGTGAGTGGGAAGTCGTCCAGACAGGCTCTTGTCAAATTGCAGTACAGTAACATTGCGCAATCTGTTCATCCGTATGAATGGAAAGAATGCCAAGTCGGGACGGGTGTGGCAAGGTCACCTTTTTATCGTCAGATCGATCTCCATTATACATAATACTTTGGAACAAGTCCTCTGCTGTGACACACCCGTAGCGGATTACAACAGAACGCGATATGCGCGATACGGAGGTCTTTACGGAGGTCTTTTCAGAGGTCTTTACAGAGGTCTTTACAGAGGTCTTTACAGTGGTCTTTACAGTGGTCTTTACAGTGGTCTTTACGGACTCAGCGGCCGTTATTTCTGAATTTCTTGGGCTTTTGGTATGCCTGACGGACTCCAATTCCGTTATTGGTACCGAAAACACACAAACTATGGCTTCTCCGCGTAAATAGGTGCTTCTGAGTCCGCAACTTTGCCAAAACACGGAATAATCAGCAAATAGGGCCTTCTGAGTCCGGAAACTTGTACCCCTACTTTCTCTGGCAGCTACAAAAGGCGGTCAGGCGGCTACATAAGGCGGGAATCTGGGATGAAATCCTAAAGCACGTTACCATTGAGCCGGACTTTGATTACCATTAAGCCGACTTTGAGCAGATGAGGATGGATAGCACCATAGTTCGAGTCCAACAGCATGGAGCCGGCGCAAAAGAGGGCAAAGCAAGCAAACGATCGGACGTTCCCGAGGCGGATTAACGGCTAAGATTCATGCCTGCTGTGACTGATGCACTGGGGAACCACTTACGCTTTGAATAGACACCTGGACAGTCACACACTTCCGTGATGAGTTACGTTTGGTTACGTTGAGTTACGATGGGTTACGATGGGTTACAAGCCCTGCACTACTTATAATTTTTATCGTGGAGACCATTGTCTATCACTCGGCCAAAAACAACACACAACCGCATAAAGCAGCCCAATAATGCTCTGATGATACGGCAACGGGTAATATTTGAACTAAATAGACTGAATTTAAGAAGGACAGGTGAACGGTGCGGTCACTGCGGCCAATTTGGGACTTCCGGCCCGCTGTTACTTTCGTAGTTCTTGAACGATAGATACGGTTAGCCGGAGAACTCCGAAAGTAACGGCAATCGCGTTCGCCCTCCATCTCCAAATTGCCTCCGTGACACCTCCTCTTCCATCGCATCCTGGGGCTGAAGTAGGTCCTAAATTCAGTCTATATTAGTTCTAGGTGTGTTTACAGCGACTCGGCATCTAAGCGGCTCGACTCGTCAGTTCGCCGTCAGAATCTCGCACAAAGCCCCGTAGAGCGGATGTTCCAGCTCCATAGAAGCTAGGGAAGCCAGCGCCGCAGCCGGAGAGGCGGATTCCTTAACCACCCGGTAGATTTGTTCCTTTAAGCTGAACAAAATTTGTGCCCGGTTCAGCAGATCAAAGCTATCCTCCAGTGTCCGGTTGGCGGCGGTCCGCGCGCTTGCGAATACCACCTCCAGCTGCGAAGTTACCGGCAGCCCGGTCACTTGGACCGTGAGCGTTCGGGTTGCTTCATCATACCGGGTTTCCGCTGCAATCGCCGTGCCGTCTGCAAGCACTGTCACCTGGCTGTCGGCAAACCCGGTAAAAAACAGCTTCCAGTCCCGCATCTCCGGCAGCACCGCCGTATTCCCGCTGGCTGGGTGAATGGTGAAGTTCGCTGTCTCTCCCCAGCTTAAGGTCATCTCCGTGCCGCACCAACCGCTATCCAGATCCTCCGCCGTATCTCCTGCATCCTCCCACAGCTGGAACTGCCCGTTTTCCCCGGCGAACACCCGGACTTCAAGCGGCTTGGGATTGGCTGTCGAGGACGTGAATTCCGTTAAATCCGCCATAGGAACAATTGCACCAGCCTTGGCGAGCACGGGGATCGTCTCCAGACTCCGGAAAAGCGACAGCTTTCGGTTCCCTTCGTACACCCGCCCGCTGAAAAAATCGATCCACACGCCTTCCGGCAGCCAGGCTTTGAATTCGGCAAAACCGATTTTTAGGTTCACCGGCTTTGTAATCGGACAAGCAACCAGCTCAGTTCCAAAATAATATTGATTCGGCACTTCATAGGCTTCCTGCCGCCCGGCATGGTGGTAATACATCGGACGGACCAGCGGCAGCCCCTCCCGGCTGGCATAACGGTTCATGGTATACAAATACGGAATCAGCCGGTGCCGTAATCTGAGGAAATCCTTCATCACATGCTCCGCGATTTTGTTGAAACGCCAAGGCTCCTTGCTGTTAAATGGACTGGCCGAGCTGTGCAGGCGCAGCAGGGGCGAAAAAACGCCAAACTGCACCCAGCGCATCACCAGCTCGTCGTCCAGGTAGCCCCCCATATGGCCTCCAATATCATGACTCCACCAGCCGTATCCGGCATTAGAGGCGTTGGCTGTAAAATACGGCTGGAAGTCCAGCGATTCCCAAGTCACGATGGTGTCACCGGAAAAGCCTACGGGATAGCGGTGGCTTCCAAGCCCAGCGTACCGGGAAAACGTAAGTCTTCTGCTTCCCCGCCGTCCGCTGTCAAGATAATGGTAATGGTTCAGCATCCAAAGCGGATCCAGCCCCGGCACCTTGGTAATGCCGCCCTGCTGCCAGTCAATCCACCAGAAATCCACGCCTTCCTCTTCCAGCGGGTGATGCAGAAATTTGAAATAGGCCTGCAGAAATTTGGGATCGGTAATATCAAATTCCACCGCTTCCCCCCGTTCGGGATCCAGCCCCAGCTCGGCCGCGATCGCCAGATACGGCTCTTCAAATGCCCGCACCCCATCCGCCGGATGAACATTAAGGGTAACGCGCAGCCCTTTTTCGTGCAGCCAGGCCAAAAATGCTTGCGGGTCAGGAAACAGGTCACGGTTCCAGGTATAGCCCGTCCAGCCGCTCCCATACTGCGGATCTATGTCGACGAGATGCCAATCCATATCGATCACCGCGACGGAAAAAGGCAGCTCTTCCGCTTCAAAACGTTCCATCAGTTTTTGATATTCCGCTGCGGTATAAGGGTAATACCGGCTCCACCAGTTGCCTAACGCATAACGGGGGAGCAGCGGCGTGGGTCCGCTCAGCCGGTAAAAATCCTTCAGACAGCTCAGATAGTCATGTCCGTAACCGAAAAAGTACAGGTCCTGCCCTTCCACCGTCCGCGGCTCAACTTGTCCCCCCTGCTCCAGCAGCAGCGAGCGGCTGTCATCAAGCAGGGTATACCCCTGCCGAGACAGCAGCCCGGGCTCCAGCGGAATAGCGCCGTCCGCATTATCCAAGGTGCGGGCTGTCCCTCCAAGATCCTGCGGCGTATCCCCATAGTTCCAGACACTCATCAGATGACCGGCCGCATTTTTTACCCGTACACTAAGCCCGTGGCGCGAGAATGCCTGCTTGTCATAAAACACATGCAGCCGTTCCGTAATGATCTCCAGTTTGTTCCCATGATCCAGCAGGCGGAATTCCGGTACCGGGAAACGGCGGTTCAGCACGGTCTGTGTCGCCCGGTCTTCAAAGCTGCCCGCAGCGCTGTATTCCATACGGATCAGCTGAGGAGCCAAAATAGTGAAGCGGTAATGCTCCCCTTCTACTACTGCACCTGGAGAAGCGGCCGGCTCCGTATCCAGTTTCCAATAATCCGGCAGTGGCACAGGCGGGTAAATCGTCTCATTTTTCATATGATGTCCTCTTTCCGGGTATGAAGGAACGGACGGCTACTCTTTCACCGCGCCGATCATGACCCCTTGATTAAAGTATTTTTGCACAAACGGATAAATGCACATGATGGGAACCGTAGCTGCGATAATTACAGAGTACCGCATCATATTGGCCAGGCGCAAAGCGATTTGTGCGGCTTCGCCTGTCCCCATGCCGGACTGCATCTGATTGGTGATCAAAATGTTGCGGAGAATCAGCTGCAGCGGATGCAGGTCCGGATTTTTCAGGAAAATCAAGGCATTAAAATAGGAATTCCAGTGCCCCACTGCAATCCACAGCCCTAGCACCGCAATGATCGCCTTGGACAGCGGAAGCACCACCTGAGCAAAATACCGCAGGTTTCCGCATCCGTCGATCTGCGCCGCTTCCCACAAGTCGCCGGGGATACTCGTCTGGAAAAAGGTCCTTGCCACGATAATGTTATACACGCCTACCGAAAAGGGCAGCACCATAACCAGAAACGTATCGTACAGATGAAGGTCACGGATCGTCAGAAACGTCGGAATTAATCCGCCGTTAAAAAACATCGTAAAAATGAAAAACAGCGACAGGAACTTCCGCCCAGCCAGATCTTTTCGGGACAAGGCATAAGCGGCTGAGATATTAACAGCCAGACCAATGATCGTACCGACGACGGTATAAAGAATCGTGTTCCGGTAGCCAATCCAGATATTTTCATGCTTCAGCAGCTCTTTGTAGCCGTCCAGCGTAAACCCTTTGGGAAAGAGCCACACCTGGCCTCCGGCCACGGCGGAAGGATCGCTGAACGAAGCGATTACGATAAAATAAAGCGGATACATCAAAATAACCAAAATGACCACCGCGAACGCATACATGACCGCTTCCATCACCTTGTCCGAAGAACGGTTGTTTTTTATTTTACTCGCATTTTTTTTCACTGCGGGCGTCAATGTCCCCATGCCGGTTCTCCCCTTTACCACAGGCTGTTTTCGCTCATTTTTTTGGAAATCTGATTGACCAGGATCAGCAGCACAAAGTTAATAACCGTATTAAACAGGTTGATTGCCGATGAAAAGCTGTATTGGCTGCTGAGCAGCCCGATTTTGTAAACATAGGTAGACAAGATTTCGCTTGCCGTGGCATTCATGTCATTTTGCATAAGGTAGACTTTTTCAAACCCGACACCAAGCAGTCCTCCAACCCGCAAAATCAGCAGTGTAACCGCAGTTGGCATCAGCATCGGAATATCGATATAGCGGATTTTATGCCAGCGGCTTGCCCCGTCGACGGTAGCGGCCTCGTACAGACTGGGATCAACCGCCGAAAGTGCGGCGATAAAAATAATGCTGTCCCACCCGACATGCTGCCACACATCCGACCAGACATACACGCTGCTGAACAAGCCGGCTGAGCCCATCACATCGGGAGCTTCTTTGCCGAACAAGCTGTACAGATTGCCAATAAGCCCCGTGCTTGGCGACAGCAGGATCATCATCAGTCCAACCATTACCACGGTGGAGATAAAATGCGGCATATAGGATATAGTCTGAAAAAACCGTCTGAACCGGTTGGGCCGCATCTGGTTGACCATTAAAGCAAGCATGATGGGGATCGGGAAGGTAACCAGGCTGTATAAGCTGATGATCAGCGTATTTTTGATTGTGTTTGAGAACTGGTAGGAATGAAAAAACTTTTCGAAATACTTAAATCCCGCCCACGGACTGCCGGTGATCCCCAAAGCCGGGCTATAATCCTTGAACGCAATAATGATGCCGTACATCGGTTTATACGCAAATAATAGGGTAAGCACTACAGCGGGCAGCAGCAGCAAATACAAACCCCAATTCCTTTTTATTTGACCAAACGTTTTTGCCGGACTTGCCTCAGCGGACCTCATAAAATCCCCTCCGTAAATGGTATAAGCCTGTGCTGCAGATTCGTACATTCTGCGGTGTATTTGTTTCAAGTATACCGCCGGCTTTCCGCGCCTTTCGGACCTGATGAGAACGTTAACCGGACCTTTTACAGCTTCGTTTTGCGGTTCACCAGCACAGCTGCCGCACTATGGGCGAAGCCATGGGTTATACGGACTTTTGCTGCCGTTATCCGGACTTTCGGACGGAATTAGAACATTCTCTCCAGGCAAAAAAACACCACCCGCAAACATGAGCTGCACGGGTGGTAGTTTTTGTTCTGTTTTATTTTACCTCCATATAACGCTTGTAGGCATCCGTGCGGATTTTAATCAGCTTTTCAAGCCCCATGTCGTTCAGCTGCTTCACATAAGCATCCCATTGTTCATCAATATTGCCTTTGGAAATGAACTGGGCGCGCATGGTGTTCACGTAACCGTCGATGTCCGTGGTCAAGGTTGGCAGCTGCTCGAATTCTTCCGCAGTATACATTACGTTAGGGAACGGTGTGGTCACAAATTCACTGCCCAGCTTATCCAGCTGCAGCTTCAGTCCGTCCCCGCTTTTTTCGCTTAAAACAATGTTTTTCTCGAAGGAAGGACTCACATATTTTGGCCCAAAATCACGCAGCGACTGATCCCAATACCAGGCATCCGCACTGGTTCCGGCCGGAGGGTCCATCAGGGTGTAGGTGTTGTTGTCATTTTTCTGAATGACGGTTCCAATCGCCCCCCAGAAGTTCTGGATACTGGCTTCATTTGTATAGAACTCATCGGCCCAGCGGGCGGCAACCTCAGGATATTTGGTAGAGGTAGTGATCAGGAATTCGTTGCGGCTCAGGTTCATCCCAACCGGATTGCCGATGGTGTAGCGGCTGCCATCCGGACCGGCAATCGGCGGAATCGTCACATATTGATCGCTCCATTTACCAAACACGGCATCCGGCGTCCATTGATACGAAAAACCTACAATCGGTGCGTCGGGATTCTGAAACTTGGCGGATCTCATGGTATCATCTTGCGTGAACAGCTCTTTATCGAGCAGGCCTTCACTGAACAATTTATGCTCCCATTTCAGGCCATCTTTGTATTCTTCCGAAACGGGATAATATACCGGTTGGCCGTCCTTTACCAGCATGGAGTTATTATTGAGATCCGCAATTCCGAACGGGCTGATCATGTCATTGGTAATTTCGATAACCGGAATTTCATCCGGCTTGCCGTTTTGATTGGGGTCCTGCTCCTTGAATGCCTTCAGAACGTTGTACAGGTCATCGGCCGTTTCGGGCACGTCCAGGCCTAAATGGTCCAGCCAGGTTTTGTTGATTACAGGCTGGCGCGAGCTTTTGGGCCGGGAAGGAAGTCTGGCAGGCAGGGAATAAATTTTCCCGTCGGGAAAAGTGCTGATTTTTTTCAGATCAGGAGTTTCTTCCATCGCTGCCTTCAAATTCGGCATGTATTGGTCGATGTAATCGTCCAGCGGGCGGAAATAGCTGAGATTGTTGACGATATCCGAATCCGAAAAGGACTGGCTGCCCAGCACCACATCCGGAAGGGTACCGCTTGCCAGCATGATGAACTTCTGCTCGCCCCAGTCGTTGGAGGACATGACTTCCCACTCGATTTTCACATTCGTTTTTTTCTCCAGATCCTTGAGCCACTGGTTTTGGGTAAACGTATCGCCCATACTCCCCCAGCGGACCGTCAGCACCTTCAAGGTTACCGGCTCATTCACAATCGGAAGGCCTTCCTTATTGAAACTGCTGGTATCGCTTGCCGCTGACGTATTTTCTTTGCTGCCGCTGCAGCCTGCGAGTCCCGCTGCCATCACGACTGCCAACAGGCCGGTGAACAGCTTTTTGTAAGACCGTTTGTAGTTCTGTTTGATCCTGTTGCCTTGTTTGCCCATGCGTTAATCCCCCGTTTCTAAAATGTGCTCTTCTTTACATGTCTAATCATAAGGGTCATGGGCTTTGCATTCCGGACACTTTGGGATTGTTATCCGGACCTCTGACCCCGGCTCCGTCAGTTCTTGGTCCATAGTTTCCGACTTACGGCGGTCGAGATAACAGTTTCCAGACTTTTGTTAGCGCTTTCCGGACTTTACGGGGTAAACACTCTCTGGGTTTATATGTTTTTTGCTGCAAAGGTTTTATAATGTGGGTGTTACCTGTGAATCCGCATTCAAACCCAGGATTGCAAACTCAAGATTGCCCAGAAAGGGACCGGTACAACGACGTGACTGCCAAACGAAAAACACACAAACCGCTTCCGCTCCGCCATTATGTGAAAGTCATGCTAATCATTTCAGTTACGGTGTTGATTGTGGATCTGGGGATCAGCATCACTTCCATTCTTATCGTCAAGCAGCAGTCCACCCGCTATCTCAAGGATACGGCGGCGCTGTACATCAACCGGATCAATCATGATTTTGATTACATGAATCACTATATGGGCTGGACGCTCGCGAATGACGAAACGCTGAACACAATGAACGCCTACAACCCCAACAGCGTCGAATTTATTAAATCAAATGAAAGTTTGCGCAGCCGGTTCACCGAACTGCAAAAAAATTACGGGCATGAATACAATTTTTTTTATTATTTGAAAAACCACTCTTACTTCCTGAATTGTTCGCCGATCAGTGTGAACTATTCGGATTACACGGAACTAAAAAATCACATTATTTCTATCATCGACGACAAGGAAGTGTACGAAAAATTTTATTCCAAATGGACGCCGATACTCGTAAACAAAAAATATTACGTAATCAACATTGTACCGTATTACAACCGCTATTTGATTGGACTGATTTCTGCCGATAACCTGATCCGCCCGCTGCGTGAAATCAACCTTGGAGCCAATGGCTACGCTTCACTCGTCGATGACCAAGGGACGGTTCTCACCAGTCCGGTGTCCAACAGCGGCAGGCCGGTGCCGGAGGACAAAGGCTCCTTCCTCCTGATGCAGCAGCGCACCACAATCAGCAGCGAATTTCTGGGTACCACGTTTAGTGCACGAATGGTGATCCAGTTCGGGGCCTTTGAAAAAATTATGATCGCCCAGCTCCTGATTGTCCTGCTGTTTTTTATTGTTACGTCTGCCCTGTTCGTCATTATTTTGTTTTTTAATAAAAAAGTGCTTGGACAGGTGCAGCGCTTCAGCGAAAATCTGGCGCGCATCAACGAAGAAAGCCTGCCGGCGGATTATAAAGAAAGCAAAATCATCGAGCTGGAGCAGGCCAACTCCCAGTTCAAGGATCTGGTGGAGCAGATCAAATCCTTTAAGATCACCATGTATGAACAGGAACTGGAGAAGCAGCGGATTCAGCTGGACTATATGAAGCAGCAGATCAACCCTCATTTTGTCCTCAACTGCTTAACCAGCATATACAGCATGGCTCAGCTTCAAATGTACCAGGAGATTGAGGATATGGCGATGACCACCTCCAAGTATTTCCGCTATCTTTTCCAGAACGGCGACAATTTTGTCCAGCTGGAAAATGAAATCATGCATGTGCAGATGTATCTGGAGATTCAGCAGAAACGTTACCGGGACGCTTTCAGTTATCATGTGGAGCTGCCCGAGGAGGCCAAAAACGTCAACATCCCGCCGCTCGTATTGCAGACCTTCATTGAAAACTCCATTAAATATGCCATCTCCCGGGAAAAGGAAGTGCAGATCCGGCTCGTCGTCAAACGGGGCGTGTATGCGGGTGATTACGAAGCGACGCTGATTCAGCTCACAGATACAGGGCCGGGGTTTCCGCCGGATGTGCTGGAGAAGCTTCAAGCCGGACTGCCGCTGGATCAGTCAAAAGGCACGCAAATCGGCATTATGAACACGTTGAAACGGCTGGAATATCTGTACCGCAACCTGGCCGTTATCAGCTTCTCCAATAATCCCGGCGGCGGGGCTTGCATTACGCTGCTGCTGCCGGATCTACCCGATATTACAGCAGAAAGGGAGTGCAGCGGATGAATGTACTGCTGGTAGATGACGATTATTATGTCATTGCGGCTCTGCAAAAAAGAATCGGCTGGGATCTGCTTGGCATCGAAAACGTGTATACGGCCAACAATGTTGCCCAGGCAAGAGACGTGCTTGAGCATCATCAGGTGCAAATTCTGATCTCCGACATTGAGATGCCCCAGGGCAGCGGCCTGGAGCTGCTTGCCTGGATCAGGGAGCATAACTATAGCGTACAGGCTATCTTTTTGACCAATTATGCGGACTTCAACTATGCCCAAAAAGCAATTGAGCTTCAAAGCTTTGAATATTTTCTTAAACCTATCGAATTCGACAAGCTGATGCTGATTATCCAAAAAGCCATTGTCCGTGTTAAGGAGCAGCAAAGCAACGAGCAGGCCATTCGCAGCGGATATTTTTGGCACAAAAATCAGTCCAAAAACCTGGAGCATTTCTGGCGCAGACTGGTCAGCGGCAGCGTCTCCTCTCCCCTTAAACAAGCGGACATTGAACACGCGATCCAGGAGCAAAACCTGTCCTACCGGATGAATGACCGGATTCAGCCCGTCCTGTTTAATGTTTTCCCGCATAACGGCAGCATGGGCACAGTAGAAAAAAATCTGTTTGATTTTGCGCTGCTGAATGTGCTGTATGAGCTGCTGCAGCATCCCGCTTACACAGTCGAAAGCATCCTGGAGATCAGGGATTACAACTGGATCGCCATCTTGAAATGGAAGGAGCATGCGGGAGATACCACGGTGCTGGAGGCCGCAGGGGGTTCTTTTATCCAAAAAGCCGTCCCTTATCTCAAATGCGACACCTGCTGCAACATTGGCTTATCCGGTGAGCTGCACCAGGCGGGCCGCATCCTGAAGCAGCTGCTGCAGATGGACGAAGAGCTGACGAAATGCCGGAACCAGACCTACCTGGCAGAAAATTACCTGCACCAGCCCAAAACAACCTATACGCCGCCTGATCTGGCCCAACTGGAGGATCTGCTGAATCAGAACAAGCTGAGTGCTTTTTTGGAAGAAGCCCTCCGATACTTAAGAGCTATGCTGATCCACAAGTCGCTGGAGACAGCTGTGCTGGGCCTGTTTCAGCAGGATATCGTGCAGCTGGTGTATTCTTTTCTTAAGCAAAAAGGGATTCAGGCCCATCAATTGTATGCCGGCAAGGCCAATGACAAGCTGACACTCCGCTTCCTCCATTCCATTGAGGACATGGAGGAGTATTTGAAGTATTTGGTGAATACCGCGATGGAGTACCTTAACTTTGCCGCCCAGCCCAAATCGGTTGCGGAGGAAATCAAGCAGTATATTCATGAGCATTACGGAGAGGACCTGAGCCGCAACCATCTGGCAGAGGTGGTGTATCTCAACCCGGATTACCTGGCCAGATTGTTCAAGCGGGAAACGGGCATCTCCCTCGGGAGCTATGTCATCCAGGTCCGCATCGCCGCCGCCAAACAGCTGCTGGAGACAACCAACCTGTCAGTCTACACGATTGCCAACAAAACCGGCTATACAAACTATTCTTATTTCTCCAAGCTGTTCAAGCAGGAAGTCGGGTTATCGCCGAATGAGTATAAGAAGGAGCCATTGCGGAGCGTCCAGATGTAACGGCGTTTCTCGGGGATTTCACCTGCGTGGTATGACAAAAAGCCTCTTCTTCACCTGCATGGAATGACAAAAAGCCTCTTCCGGGGCATTCGATTAAATGCTGTTCTCTATAAGTACCCTTGTCGTAAGCTCGTTTCTTTTGCCGGTTTCGCTTGCTCGGAATGACGGGAGCTGCGTTTTGTTCTTTTAAACAAAGCAATAATTGCACCGGTATCGTAAGCCAGATCGGCTAAAACTTCACGATTCTGCAGGTCCAGGGTTGAAAGCAATCGTAATGCATCGTAACCCATTATAACCAAACGTAGCTAAACGTAACAAAAAGTAACCAAACGTAACAAGATGTAACCCAACGTAAACAAAAGTAACCATAAGTAACCAAACGTAAACAAACGTAACCCATCACGGAATCTTGTGACTGTCCTGGTGTGAGTTCAAAGCATAGCGGGTTCCCCAGTACATCAACCACGACATGGATTTTGGCCGTTAACCCGCCCCGGTAACGTCCGATCGCTTGCTTGCTTTGCCCCCTTTTGCGCCGGTCCCATGCGGATGGACTCGGACTATGGTTGTATCCATCATCATCTGCTATAAGTTGGGCTCAATGGTGACCAAAGTCCGGCTTAATGGTAACGTGCTTCAGGATTTCATCCCAGTTTCCCGCCTTTTGTAGCTGCTAGAGAAAGTAGGGGTACAAGTTCACGGACTGAGGATGCCTTATTTGCTGATTATTCCGTGTTTTGGCAAAGTTGCGGACTCAGAAGCACCTATTTACACGGAGAAGCCATCGTTTGTATGTTTTCGGTACGAATAACGGAACTGGAGTCCGTCAGGCATACCAAAAGCCCAAGAATTTCAGAAATAACGGCCGCTGGGTCCGGAAAGACCTCCGTATCGCGTTCGGTGGTAATCCGCTGCGGGTGTGTCACAGGAGAGGATTTGCAGATCGATCGGACAATAAACAAGTGTCAGCCGCGGACAAATGTTATGAATACACAAGACCATTTCGCAAAACACAAAAACGAGCCTAGCAGCGACTGCAGGCTCGTTTTTATAAGACTAGCTCATTATTCTTATTAATTCAATTTTTTCACAAAATACAGATTAAGATCATCATCTACAAATACCTGCTGACCATATTGAAGGTGCTCCCCGTTTTTAAATACTCCTTTTCCATCAGGAACGTATCCGCGTTTGACATATAGGGCTTGTGCGGCCCCATAATCACTGTACAGGCCTACCCCCAAACCTGAAACATTGGATCGTTCACTAACCACTTCTTCAGCTTTATCCATTAACATGGAGCCTATTCCGTGGCATCGGTACTTGATCAGTACGTTAAAATCCCCGATTTCTGGTATGCAATGTTCCTTAAAGTAGGGATAATCTGATTCCCACACCACATTTATATAACCTGCAAAATCACCTTTACTCTCAGCAACCAACGTGATCCGCTGCCCCTTTTTTTGTTCCTCTAAATAGTTCTGAAACAGACTGACAGGCTTTTCCCACCCTTGGTGATGAAATGCCTTGGAGATAACCTCGGGGTCATGTACATCCATGATACGGATACGGATTTCGCTCATAACAGCACCTCGCCTTGTATCTTTTAGTAAGGTGACGATTTGCCTGGATCCTTCCCCAAAAAAGCTTTGTCCGTCTGCAGCTTCCGATCCGTTTAGCTCTGCCAGCCGCGCACCGTCTCAGCAAGTCCCCTCAGGTCCAAACCGTCCACCGCAAAAGCCTGCCTCAGCAGCTCCGGCGGGATGTATTCGTCGTATTTGCCCAGCTGGGGCGCTTCGCCTGGAGCAAGCAGCTCCGATGGGTCCGGAAGCTGCGACGCATCTTCCCGGATCGCCTGCTCCAGCATTTCGGGATCGCATTTGCCGGCAACCACCATATAGTATGGTTCCATGGGGACAATGGAGCGCAAAGCAAGACGGCCGGCCAAACGGTGCTTCAGCAGCCGTTCCAGCGTCCGGAATGTACGGCTGCCCGTCCAGGGCATAATGTACATTGAATTCCCGCCCGCCGGGAGCACCGACCGCAGCAGCAGCCCGCTCTCCCGCGCCAGTCTGCGCGCCCGCTCCAGCCGGGAGGCCGCATGCGGGGCTAAATAAGGATACAGCTGCTCCGAGCTGAGCACTTCGCGGATTTTGTTCATAATCCGGGTATGCACATCGCCTCCGGCACCCAGCCAGAGCGTATCCACCTTACCCCGAGATTTTTTGACATAAACGGATTTGTGGCGGGCATCCACTTCCTCCACTTTCCACAGCTTCCCGGCCAGCGAAAAGCAGTAACCGGGCGGAGGCACCGTCGTAATTGAACCGATTTCTTCGGTGCCGTTGTAGACGGCATGCTCTTCGTCATCTTTGAAGACGGCAAAAAAACGGAAGTTGTTGACGACCTTTTCCCCTGCCAGTCCCAGAATCAGCGTCCCTTCCTCCATCGTCTCGATATGGCCGAGACCAATGAGGTACTCCAGCATCGCTTCGAACTCAGCGGGAGCAACCGACCGGAACGATGGCAGGGACAGCACGGCCGCCTGCAGCTCCTCCGGCTCCACCTCGCCCATGCTCTTCAGAATGCTCATCGTCTGGTGATACAACAGCCCGGTCGGCAGCTTGCGTACCGTAATCGGCTCCACCCATTTCTCCCGGACATACAGCTCAATGACCGCAATCGCCCGCAGCAGCGTCCAGGGCATCCGCGCCGGAAGCTGTGCTTCCTCATCTTCTTCCTCCGGTGTAACGAACAGCATTTCGGACGCGTCGCCCCGGCGGCCCGAACGGCCCAGCCGCTGCACGAAGCTGGCGCAGCTGTACGGCGCGCCAAGCTGGAGCACCCGCTCCAGGCTGCCCAGATCGATGCCAAGCTCAAGCGTGAGCGTTGCGGCAGCAACGGCCGGTCCGGGGCCGTCACGCAGCGCGGATTCGGCATCCTCCCGCAGCATCGCGGAAATGCTGCCGTGATGAACGTGGAAGACGTCCCTTTCCTCGCGTTTGGCTGCGATCCGGCGCATCTCCAGCACCGTCAGCTCCGCGTCGGAGCGGCTGTTGGTGAAGATCAGCGATTTTTTGCGGGAGGTGTGGTCATAAATAAAGTTGTAATAGGACTCGCGCGCCTTCTCCAGCTGTTCAGCCTGCACCTCATCCCGCGCATCAGGGAAAGAAAAATGCTCAACGCTCAGCCGCAGCTTCCTTCCGCCCTGGGGAGCCGAAATCTCCACCCGGGTACCCGTTCCGCCCGCAAGCCAATCGGTGGCCGAGCTGTAATCGCTGAGTGTAGCCGACAAACCGATACGGCGCGGACGGCAGCCCGCCATACGCTCGATCCGGGACAACTGGCTGAGCACCTGGATGCCCCGGTCTCCGCCCATAAACGCATGCACTTCATCCACAACAATAAACCGGAGATCGCCAAACAGCGCCGGGATCGCATTCGGCCGGTTCATCAGCAGCCCTTCCAGCGACTCCGGCGTAATCTGCAGCACACCTGAAGGGTTGTTCATCAGCTTCGTTTTTTCGGCTAACGGCACATCGCCGTGCCAATGCCACACCGGAATATTCCCTTCCTGCAGCAGGTCGTTCAGCCGGGTAAACTGATCGTTAATCAGCGCTTTCAGCGGGGCGATATATAAAATGCCGACCGATGCAGACGGGCATTCATACAGATCAGTCAGCGCCGGAAAAAAAGCAGCCTCCGTCTTTCCCGACGCGGTGCCCGAGGCGATCAGCAGGTGGCTGTTTGTCTCAAACAGCACCCGGCAGGCGTCGATCTGCGCTTCCCGCAGCGTTTCCCAGCGGTTTTTGTAGATAAACTCCTTAATGAATGGAGCGAGCCGGTAAAACGGATTGCTGCCGCCACTGCCAGTGCCGCCGCTCATAGATCAAACTCCGCTAGCAGATCGTCCAGCTCATTCTCCTGCTTGTCCGGCTGAATGTTCCGCTCCCCGACCAGCTTCTCAAATGATGCCTCCGGATTCTGATGCAGCGTATGCAGCAGATCGAGGAAATCGCGGATAATCTCGCGTGGAGTCAGCAGCTCCTCCGCACCAAGTCTGCCTGCCGCCTCCTCCATAAAATGAATCAGCTGCTCGTCCGACAGCACCGGTGTATAGCCGAAATGCAGGGCATGGATGTCGCGCAGCTTTTGCAGCAGCACCAGCAGCTCCTCGTGGGTCAGCATCTCCAGCTTCAAAATCGGGCCGGTGTAATTGGCGTAAGCCGAGCCGTATCTGCCAGCGACCAGGCGGGAACGCAGCGCTTCATAGCTGAACAGCCCTCTCCGGGTATCTTCGACAAATTGAGGCGTCCCGCCCACCAAAATGCCGAGATGCTCCGCTTTGCCCTGCATCGTATCGTTGAACATGGTCAGCAGCTTCTCGTAGTTGCTCTGGCGGGAGATGGTGTTCGTGATTTTGTATAAATTAACGCCTTCGTCTATGAACAGGAGCAGCCCTTTGTAGCCGATCGCCGCCGCAAATCCGGCCCACAGCTTCATGTAATCGTACCAGTTCTCGTCGTCGACGATAACCGATACGCCAAGCGCTTTTC
Organism: Paenibacillus nanchangensis; assembly: GCF_046543445.1. NCBI lineage: Bacteria > Bacillati > Bacillota > Bacilli > Caryophanales > Paenibacillaceae > Paenibacillus > Paenibacillus nanchangensis. The sequence continues at coordinate 164,821 of NZ_JBHOFD010000011.1, read as the reverse complement.
TCGCTTCGGTTCTAGTGGCGAATTCGCCGCGCAGCCAGCGGAGCGCATCCTGCTTCAGATTGTCGTCGCCAAGCTTGTGGCCGTTCCAGTAGGCGGACAACACTTTGCCAAAATCAAATCCGTGGACCATCCCGTGCAGTCCAGCCGCCGCTTCAAAAATCCGGGCTTCGACCTGCCCCGTCAGCTCCGGATGATCGGCGGGCCAGCCCCGCTCCCTCATTACCTCCTGCTGCAGGGCAAAAATCCACTTCTGCAGCACCGCCTCCAGCGCCCCGCCGTCCGGCCGGGTCCGTGACGACAAATGAGTCATCAGCTCGCGGTACGTCGCCAGCCCTTGCCCTTTAGTGCCGACGAGACGGCGCTCCGGCGACAGATCGGCATCCGCCACGAGGAAGTCACGGTCCATCGCATAGTTGCGGACCATCTGCAGCAGAAAGCTTTTTCCGCTCCCGTATTTACCCGTAATCAGTCTGAAGGCGGCTCCGCCTTCGGCGATATTATCCAGATCTCTAACAATTGCTTCAACCTCGGGCCGCCGCCCGACCGCCACATGCTCCAGTCCGATTCTCGGCACAACGCCGGCGGTCAGCGAATTTACCAGTGCGGTCGTCACCCGCTTTGGTATTTTTAGTTCACTCATTCATCTATCCCCTTATACTGCTGCGCAGCTTATCGGCATACTCTTCCAAAATTTCATTTCCGTCAATCAGCAAATCTCCAATGGCGTCCATCGCCAGTTCATTCAGTTCGTCAATGAGCAGGTCCGGCAGCGAACCCGCAGCAGAGACAGTACGGCAAAAAGCGTCATAGCCATGAAGCAGCCACTCCGTCAGTGCGCGCCGCTGCATATCGGTCATGGCGGCTGCAAGAGCCGCCCACTCTCCGCCAGCAAGGGCCGCCGCGCCATCGCCGCCGGACTGGCCGAAGCCGCCGCTGGTTGCACCCGCCGGATTGGCAGCCGTCGGCGTGCCGTCGCCTGTATCGCTGCCCATCGGCGCAACACTGCCCACCGGCGTATCCCGGCCGGCTTCGGCAGGCCTGCCCCGATCGGCTGCCCCTCGTATCGGCTCAGCGTCTTCGTTGCGGCTGTTGTCTGCCGGCGGCATGCCGTAGCCGGCCAGCCCTTCTGCCGGCTCCATCTTCATCTCGCCGACATACAGCAGCTCCGGCGGCTGGCTGTTGGCTTCGCCCTCCAGCCCCCACTCCTTCATGGCCCGCCGCTGCAAATCGGCCATCGATTCCAGCGGCGCTCCATTCCACTCGGCAGCCGGCGGTTCCTGCGCAGTATCTTCGCTACGGCTGCCGTCTGCCAGTGGCATAACGGGGCCGGGCATAGCTGCATCCTGCCCGATTTCTGCACTGACCAGGCCGTCTGCCGGCTCCACAGTCAGCAGCTCTTTCACCTGCTCGGACTCCCTACGCAGCCGCTCGACCCGCTCCGCATCGATCGTTACCCGCGGCCCTTCCGGCACCTTCGCCCGCTCCTGCTCGACCTCCCGCTCCAGATAGCGGGAAATCAGCCCTTCGAGCTCCGGGTCCGCCGCCGGGCCTTTCAGCCTGCCGCGAAAGCCGTACAGCTGGCGCAGCTTGTTCTCCGTCAGCCGGAACAAATGGGTAATCAGCGTCCGCAGCCGCGGCTGTCTTGTGATGCGGACCACCGGCACAAGCACAGAGTACCCGTAGAGCGAGATATCATAAACGGCGCTGCGGAACAAGAACCGCTCGCGCATTACCGGCTCGCCGGGCGGGTACAACTCCAGCAGCGGCTTGCCGTGCTTGCGCTCCATCCAGGCGGCCAGCAGTGCAAGCGTTTTGGGCAGGTAGCGTTCCATCGCTTCCCGTCCTTCTCCGGTATAAAAACGGCTTTTGCCCACTTCGTAATCGGACAAAGCCGACAGCGCGCTTAAAGACAGCGTGGAGGGATCGCCGCTTAAGCCGCGCATCAGCTCCAGCTCCTCCAAATCTCCCGGCGGACGTTTCGAGCGGGCAATAATTAATCCCAGCGGCGGCTGCAGGCTGTGCACAAAACAAAAGTCCGCAATCCAGCCTCCGAGATAGTGATCCAGCCGTTTATAGGTCTCCCGGTAGGCATCCCAGATCGCGATCAGCCGCTCCCGTCCATCTTCCGGGTCAGCCCAGCCGACTCCGTTAATCAGCTCATAAACATGCAGAAAAATATAAGAAAGATCGGTCGGAAGATACTCTCCCTCCCTCACCCTGCTGCGCCAATAAAAATACCACCGGTTCTGCCTGCCGGTCATATGCCCGTAAGTCGGCCAATAACTTTTAAACGGGACAAACTCGGCCAGAGGTTCGGTATGCCGCTCCAACTCCCGGGCCCGCTGCACAAAAAGACTTTCGGTCGTTCCGTAACCGCCGCCGGACTCCCGGTTCTCTGAATTCTCCTCCAGCCCGGACGCTTCCCACAGCTCCAGCTGTTCAGGGGATTCATGTCCAGCATCTGACCCGGACAGCGGATTTGCCGGGGCAATATTCCCCGCACCGCGGTTCGATTCTTTATATCCCGACAGAGCTTCCCCGCCGCGGTTCAAAGCCTTATCCCCGGACGCAGCTTCCCCGCCGTTTCCCGCCCCGTCCTCCTCACGCGGAGGAATAGGCAGCTCGCGTTCTTCGCTGTGCCAGACGAGCTCCGCAAAATGCGGCGGTCGGCTTCGTTCTTGACTCATGCGCCATCTCTCCAATATCCGAATGTGTGTTCCATATACCGTTCATTATAACCCAGCCCGCCTCCGGGACAAAGCGGTTCTTGCTTTCCCTGTTCTTTTGCCTGCAAAGAGGGGCGTTTCGCCGTTCCCGTCCACGCGCGCGGCCATATGTATAGTAGGAGAAGGAGGGGTACTGATATGGAGGCATATTACAATTGTCTGCGCTGCAAAAACAAAAAGGTCCGCATTATGACGATCGACGGCAAGCAGTATACCGGCACGATCGTTGATGTGGACCATCAAAACGTCTATCTTCGGACGGAGCAAAAGGAAGCTTCAACTTCCGCGTATTATCCGTATGGCTACGGGTATTACAACCCGATTCTCACTCTGAGTTTGTTTACGCTTCTGGCCATCGCCCTCATCTGACGGAACAAACAAAAGGTTCCTCCCAAAAAGGGCATCCCCGGACGCACCTCCGGGAATGCCCTTTTGCTTATGCTGCTAATCCAGCTCCAGACCTTTAGTTTCTTTACCAAGCAGCAGCACCGCCGCCGCCCCAACCAGGATGGTCACAAAAAACAGCATAAAAATTGCCGAGATGCTTACCTCCCCGCCCACGAGAAAGCCAACCAGCAGCGGCGCAATTACACCGCCGATCCGTCCGAACGAGGTCGCCAGACCGGCTCCGGTAGAACGGACGCTGGTAGGGTACAGCTCGGGAGTGTAGGCGTACATGCCGCCCCATGCCCCCAGGTTGAAAAATGAAAGGCAGATGCCGGCCGCCAGCAGCATTCCCTCCGTGTCGGCGTTGCCGAACCATGCAGCGCTTGCCGCAGTAAAGACAAGATAAACAACCAAAACGAATTTGCGGCCGAACTTCTCGATGAAATAAGCGGCGGTGAAATACCCCGGCAGCTGCGCCAGCGTCATAATTAATACATACTGAAAGCTCCGCACAAGGCTGAAGCCTTTAATCACCATAACCGAGGGCAGCCAAAGGAACATGCCGTAATAGGAAAAAACAACGGTGAACCACAAAATCCAGAGCATAATAGTGGAGCGTCTGTATTCTTTTGACCACACGGACGCAAACCGCTGGGACAGCGGAACGGGTTGTCTGCGGATTTCGGCGAACCGGGGCGAATCGTCGATTGCCCGGCGCAAGTAAAGAGCATACAGAGCGGGAAGCGCGCCGATCGCGAAGGCGGTCCGCCAGCCGTATTCGGGGATGACGAAATAAGCGATAACTGCCGCGGCGATCCAGCCTAACGCCCAAAAGCTCTCCAGCAGCACAACCGCTCTGCCCCGTTCTTTCGCCGGGACGCTTTCCGACACCAGTGTGGAGGCGACGGGCAGCTCCCCGCCGAGACCAAAACCCGTAACAAACCGGAGTGCGCACAGCACAGCGAACCCCGTAGCGAGCGCAGACAAGCCGCTTGCGATCGAAAAGATCAGCAGCGTCCACAGCAGCACCGCTTTTCTTCCGTATTTATCGGCCAGAATTCCAGCGGCAGCCGCCCCTGCGGCCATGCCAATCGAGTTCATGCTGGTCAGCAGGCCCACTTGTTCAGGACCAAGACTCCAATCCTTGGCAAGCGCCGCGACCACAAACGATACCATGCCTACATCCATGGCGTCGAACAGCCAGCTGAGACCGGCGCTCAGCAGCAGTTTTCTTTGCTTCGGTTGTTTCAGAACCGTCAACTGTTCCATTTGACTCTCCTCTTCTAACGAAGTATACGTTCCTTAGAAATCCAAAAACAAAGCCGCATTTGCATATTGTCTGGCCGCAGCCTGAAGGCACGCCGTCTGCACGCACACCGCCGCGATCAGCAGCATGTTGGCCACCGCGTCCCGCTGCTTGCGGGTCAGCCGTTCCAGCCGGCGGACAAGCCGTTCCGACCGGGGGACCGCCGGGCTGCCGCCGGCCAGCGGCATACTGCCCGGAAGCCCTTCGGCCAGCTCCTGCAGCAGCTTCTCTCCCCGCAGATTCTCAAACAGCTCCGCATACGAATAATAAAGCTCGGCAGGCTCGATCAAATCATCTTCATCGGTATCCGGAGCAAGGAACAGCTGCCGGAACAGCCTCCGGATGCTTTCAAAATCCAGCGCCGCCTTTAAATCTTCGACGATCAGCAGCAGCGCCGCCTGATTGACGGAGTACTTTTTCCCCATGCGGGGAGAGCCTAGGTATTCCTTGAAGTCCCTTTTCACCCAATTCTGCATGGCGCTTGGCGACAGCGAAGAATATTCGATCAGCTGGCCGAGAGCGGCGATTTCCCGCAGGGACAGCCCCCTTTTAGCGCCTCCGCGGATAATTTTGAGCAGAACGGGCGGTATATCGGTAGACAGCAGGGCGGGCAAAGCGGTTCCTTTCTGAACCTCTTTACGATGGTGTTTTGTCCACGCTTCCTGAAGAATCTCCTGCGGAGCGCGCCCGCCGGCGCCTCCAATCGACAGCAGCAGCGCGGACAATTCCTTCCGGGTCAGTGTGAAAGTTTCCATTACCGGCATCCCCTCCTTCTATCCTTCCGGCAGCCGGTTCTCCGCCGGGTTGATATTTTGGCGTAAAGTTCGTAAAATAGGTTCATATGAACTCATACCATGAGTATATATTATTTCATAAACGAAAGGGATGGTAAAGATTATATGGGTATAGGACTTAGTTTGACGTTGGTGGCCGTTTTAATAGTATTGACCGCTTTTTTTGTGGCTACGGAATTTGCGATTGTAAGAATTAGAGGCAGCCGGGTCAGCCAGATGGTGTTGGAAGGACGCAAAAATGCTGTTGCAATGCAGCGGGTCACTTCCAACCTGGACGGTTATCTCTCTGCCTGCCAGCTGGGGATCACGATTACGGCACTCGGAATCGGCGCGCTTGCCGAACCGGCGTTTGAGCGGCTGCTGCTGCCGGCCATTGAGGCCTTTGGCATTCCGTCCAGCGTAAGCCATGTGATGTCTTATGCCCTGGCCTTTTTCGTCGCAACGTTTCTGCACGTCGTAGTCGGAGAACTCGCGCCCAAAACCGCGGCTATCAACAAGCCGGAGGAAATCGGCCTTTTTACTTCCAAGCCGATCATCTGGTTTTACAAAATCCTTTATCCGTTAATCTGGCTTCTGAACGGTTCGGCCAACCTGCTTGTCCGCCTGTTTGGCATGAAGCCGGCGAGCGAGCATGAAGAAGCGCATACTGAAGAGGAAATCCGCCTTATTTTGTCCGAGAGTTATGAAAGCGGCAAGATTAACAAAGCCGAATATGGTTATGTGAACCGTATTTTCGCTTTTGACGAAATGCTGGCGCGGGAGATTATGGTGCCCCGGACCGATATGGTCTGCCTGTTCACCAATTATTCCCTGAAAGAGAATTTTGATATCATCCGCAAGGAACAATATACACGTTTCCCGGTGGCGGAAGGCAACAAAGACAATATCATCGGTATGGTCAACACTAAACAGCTGTACCTGGAATACGACAACAACCCGGATTTTGATTTCAAGTCGCTGGTTCATCCGGTTCTGACGGTTCCTGAAGTTACGCCGGTGAAGACGCTGCTGACCCGGATGCAGTCCGAAAGCGTTCATATCGCCCTTCTGCTGGATGAATACGGCGGTACGTCGGGCATGATCACCATTGAAGATATTTTGGAGGAAATCGTGGGCGAGATCCGTGACGAATTCGACGCCGACGAGAAAAAAGCCATTGAGAAGTTCAGCGATTATCACTATATGGTGGACGGCAAGGTGTCCCTTCCGGAAATCAGCCAGCTTACCGGGCTGAACTTTGCGGATGAGGAAGTGACGACGATCGGAGGCTGGGTGTACAGCCACATTACGGAACCGGCCACCGGAAAGAGCATCCCGCGTGATTCGGTCACGTTTACGATCCGGGAGATGAACCGCAACCGCGTCCGCAAGGTCGAAATCGTCATTGAGCCGGCGGCTGACACGGACGAAATTACGGTAGATTAATAAACTGAGTGTCGGGACAACATACTAACGCAGCCGTAACAAGTAACGGTAAACGCACTGACGCAACCTTTAGCGGGTAAAAATAAACCTACTAACGCAACCTTTACTGAATCACGGTCAACGAGCTAACGGTGAACCGCAAAACGGGCCCGTCCGAAGCACTTCGGCGGACCCGCTTTTTCTTTTTGCGGTAATGGATGAGATGTGTAAATTATTCGTAAAAAGTATCAGGCGGTCAGTCGTTGCGGCAGACCATAATCACATTGCCGTCCGGGTCTTTGAATGTAAACCAGTGGTCATTTTCGATGTCGCTCAGCAGCTCGGCTCCGAGCGCTTTTACATAGTCGTAGGCTGCGTCGATGTCTTCTGCTTTCAGATGAAACGCGGGTGCGCTCAAAATGCATTCCTTGGTGAAAATCTTGCTGTCGAGCACAAGATCCGGACCCTGCATAGGCAGCACAAACAGGTGGCCGAACAATACATCCTCGTCCGCGGTCTGGCCGAGCAGACGGCAGTACCATTCCTTTGATCGTTCAATATCGCTGACCGGAATAAATACAGCGCCGATTTGGTTGAGAACCGGACTGGTCACCCCACACCCTCCTCTTTCTTTATCAGAAGTTGGCCTTACTTTACTAGGGTTCGCCGCCGCCGGCGGGAGTCCTGCCGGATGATCGGATTTTTTGCGGTTTTATGCTATAATTTTGTCGAAATTGCCACCCATCACACTGTACAGGAGACCAAGATGGCTTTATTACCTTTCAAACGGCTACACTGGACGCCGCCAAAAGTGCTGTCCCTCGGCTTTGCCCTGCTGATTATTGCGGGAACGGTGCTGCTTTCTCTGCCGGTTGCATCCACGGATGGCAGGCTGTCCTGGCTAAACGCGCTGTTTATGTCCACCTCGGCCGTCTGCGTTACGGGTTTGTCCGTAGTAGATGCGGGTACCGAACTGACCCTTTTCGGGCAAATTGTATTGATGGTCCTGTTCCAGCTTGGCGGGCTGGGATTTGTAACGATGGCCACCCTAATCATGCTGATTCTCAATAAAAAAATATCGCTTAAAGACCGTCTGCTCATCCAAGCTTCCATGGACCAGCAGTCCATGCAGGGTATCGTTATGCTGATCCGCAGAGTGCTGCTGTATTCTCTGGTCATTCAGCTGGCCGGAGCCGTCTTGTTTTGCATCCGGTTTATGTACGACATGCCGCTGGGCAAAGCGGTGTATTACGGTATTTTCCACAGCATCTCCATCTTTAACAATGCCGGTTTCGACCTGTTCGGGGATGTGCACGGCCCTTACAGCGGATTGAGCCGTTACCCGGAAGATCCGATTGTTAACCTGGTGTCCGTGGCGCTGATCTTCCTCGGCGGTATCGGATTTATCGTTCTGGCGGATATTCTGGATTTTCGGATCAAAAAACGGCTGAGCCTGCACTCCAAAGTCGTGCTCAGCGTTTCGCTGATACTTGTAGTGGTTGGCGCGGCGCTGTTCCTGCTGCTAGAGTACGCTCATGCGCTGCAGCCGCTTAGCTCCGGAGGCAAGGTGCTTGCATCGCTGCTGCAGTCTGTCACCCCCCGCTCAGGCGGCGTGACAACACTGAACATGGCGGACCTGCGGCAGGCCACACAGTTTTTGCTGCTGCTGCTGATGTTTATCGGCGCAGCTCCCGGCTCGACCGGCGGCGGCATCAAAGTCACCACCTTTGCGCTGATGCTGACGGCTGTGTTTACGCGTATCCGGGGCCGGCAGGATGTCGTCATGTTTCGGCGCCGGATTGCGCCTGAATATGTATACCGCGCCATCACGCTGACGATGCTATCGATTCTCGTACTCGCCGTATCGACCATGATCCTGAGCATAACAGAAGCGGCGGAGTTTCTTCCCGTGATGTTTGAAGCGGTGTCGGCTTACGGCACTTCGGGAATATCGATGGGAATTACACCGCACCTGTCCGCAGCCGGCAAAATCGTAATTATCCTACTGATGTTCGCCGGCCGGCTTGGTCCCGTAACCCTTGCTTACGCCTTCCGTCCAAAGCAGGGCAAAAAGCTGTACCGGCATCCTGAAGGGGATATCGTGATTGGATAAAAGTAAAGACCGGAAGCGGCTTTTCATCCGCCCCGGTCTTTATTTTTTTGGGTCTAGGGTGTGTAAGCAGACTGTAAATTAAGGAAATCAGGATCAGTCAAACGATTCCGTGATGGGTTACGAAATGCTATCAACCCTGGAGCTACACCTACACCTACACCTGTTTATTGTCAGATCGATCTACGAAACCTCTCCTGTGACACACCCGCAGCGGATTACCACAAAACACGATACGGAGGTCTTTAGAACGAGATACGGAGGTCTATAGAACGCGATACGGAGTCTTCGCGGACCCAGCGGACGTTATTTCAGAAATTTCTTGGGCTTTGGTATGCCTGACGGACTCCAGTTCCGTTATTCGTACCGAAAACATCCAAACTATGGCTTCTCCGCGTAAATAGGTGATTCTGAGTCCGCAACTTTGCCAAAACACGGAATAATCAGCAAATAAGGCATCCTCAGTCCGTGAACTTGTACCCCTACTTTCTCTATCAGCTACAAAAAGCGGAAAACTGGGATGAAATCCTGAAGCACGTTACCATTAAGCCGGACTTAGGTTACCATTGAGTCGGAACTTGAGCAGATGATGAGGGATACAGCCACAGTGCGAGTCCGTCAGCATGGGGCCGGCGCAAAAGGGACAAAGCAAGCAAGCGGCCGAACTTTCCCGGGGCGGATTAACGGCCAGGATTCATGCCGTGGTCGATGCACTGGGAAACCCGCTACGCTTTGAATTCGAACTTGGACCGTCACACGATTCCATGATGGGTTACGATGGGTTACGAATGCTATCTACCCTGGAGCTACAGAATCGAGAAGTTTTGGCCGATTGGGGGTTACGTTACTGGCGCAATTATTTTCTTGTTAGGAACACAAAACGCAGCTCCCGTCATTCCGAGCAAGCGAAACCGGCGAAAGAAACAACCTTACGACAAGGATACTTATTAAGAACGGCACTTAATCGAATGCTTTTTTAATAAAAGGCGATTGGCAACCCGCTATGACAAGACAGCGAGCATGTTTAAGGCTTTTTTGGCATCGATCTCGATGAGTTATGGCTAAAATAAGTTTGCGTACAGACTCTAGCTCTCCCCGCCGTCTTCATACGCATCCAGCGCCGCATCCAGAAGCGCGTTGTACAGCTCGTCGTCGCTTTCGATCTGCTCGTCCGCTTGCAGAAACTGCTCTTCGCTTCCCGGCTCGCCGGCGAAATGCAGACTATAATCCCAATCCTTGCCGTTTTTGCTGTAAAAGGTAATTTCATAGGGTGCCCGGTGTCCCTCCAGTGTGAAAACGGTACGGCCCGAAAACCCTTCTTCTACTTTTTGCATCTGGGCGCTTTGAATTTCAACGTTCATGTTTGCGTCTCCTCCTATTGAACTTTCCTGATTATTCCTAATATAGACTGAATTAAAAAAGCCAGGTAGATTGAAGCTGTCACTGCGGCCAATTTGGGACTTCCGGTTGCTGTTATTTTCGGAGTTCTTGCATGGTCGACCAATTAGCGGGAGAACTTCGCAAATAAAGGCATTCGCGTTCGCTCCTCCATCTCCAAATTGCCTCCGTGCCATCCCCGCCATCCTGTATTTCAACCGTTCAGTCTAGATGAATCAGCCGGAGAACTGCAAAACAAGGCTTCGCATTCGCTCCTACAGCTCCAAATTGCCTCGGTGCCATTTCCTCTCCTGTCATTCAACAATTCAGTCTATATAGTACGAAATCCACTGCTCCTTGCATGAGCCTTTAGCGTGTATATTATACCATTCCCCCGTCCTGTTCATCTATTTACTAACCGGCGTTCAATTCCTGTTTTTCATCCGGTGGTTAATTTAGTACAATATGGAGTAAGCCTAAAAGCCGAGCATTTCAGGTACATTCAGATTCTACTGCCCCGACATCAGCCTTCGGCGCTGGACACGGCAGCCGCAGGCGGTTAGGAACCCGCACGCCGGGAGTCAAGTCAACCCGAGTGATGCCGAATGCCCATACCAAGATATGGAGGAATGAATATGACAACCTTTCAAGCCAAGCTGGAAAAGTATGCCGAACTGGCGGTAAAAATCGGAGTAAACGTACAGCCCGGGCAGACGCTGGTGATTAACGCACCGCTTGCTGCGGCCGAATTCATCCGTCTGATCGCGCGTCAGGCCTATGCGGCTGGGGCCGGCTTCGTCAAAGTGAACTGGACCGATGAGACAATCACCCGGCTGATGTTCGAACACGCCGAGGACGAGATCCTCTCCAAGCCGCCCGTATGGTTTGCCGGTGAGTTGACAGAATTGGCCGAGAACGGGGCCGCTACGCTGGCCGTGGTAGCCGACAACCCGGACGCACTGAAAGGCATTGATCCGCAGCGGATTGCTACTTATCAGAAGACGCGCAGCGAGACCCTCACCAAATACCGCGAAATGCAGATGTCCGACAAGGTCAGCTGGAGCATTGTGGCCTATCCTTCGCAGGCCTGGGCCGACAAAGTGTTCCCTGAGCTTCCGGAGGACGAGCGCGTAAACAAGCTGTGGGAAGCGATCTTCCGTGCCGTTCGACTGGACAGCGACGATCCGGTTGCGGCCTGGCAGAGCCATCTGAACACGCTGGAGAGCAAAGCCTCCGTCCTAAATGCCAAGAAGTACAAGTCGCTTCACTACATAGCGCCTGGAACCGACCTGGTGATCGAGCTGCCGGAAGGCCACCGCTGGGAACAAGGCTCCAGTATCAATGCCAAAGGCCATTCCTTTGTAGCTAACATGCCGACGGAGGAAGTATTCACCGCGCCGCTGAAGACGGGTGTTAACGGCACCGTCAGCAGCACCAAGCCGCTCAGCTACGGCGGCAACGTTATCGACGGCTTCTCCATCACCTTCGAGAACGGCCGGATCGTGTCGGTGTCAGCCGAGAAGGGACAAGAAACGCTGGAGCATTTGATCAGCATGGACGAAGGCTCCAAATACTTAGGTGAGGTCGCGCTGGTTCCGCATCGTTCTCCGATTTCGAATTCAAACATTTTATTTTACAATACACTGTTTGACGAAAATGCATCCAACCACCTGGCGATCGGCGAAGCATACGCTACTTGTCTTGAGGGCGGCAAGGAACTGAGCAAAGAGGAACAGGTAGCCCGCGGTCTTAACAAAAGCGTCACGCATGTCGATTTCATGATCGGTTCCGCTGAAATGGATATCGACGGCATTTTGGCCGACGGCACACGCGAACCTGTATTCAGAGGCGGCAACTGGGCGTTCTAATTCGTCCACACCAGGGAGGAGTCCACATCTATGTTAAGCTTTGAACAAAAACTGCAAAACTACGCGCTGCTGGCCGTTAAGATCGGCGTTAACATCCAGCCTGGACAAACGCTTGTTGTGAACGCCGACCTTGCCGCCGCCGAACTGGTGCGCCTGGTCGTACGGGCGGCTTATGAGTCCGGCGCCAAGCTGGTTAAGGTTAATTACACCGATGAACAGGTCACCCGGCTGCGTTACGATCTTGCACCGGCGGAGTCCTTCCTGATCCCGCCGAAATGGCAGGCGCAGGAACTGGAGGAGCTGGCCCGGGATAATGCCGCATTCCTGACGATCATTTCAGCGGACCCGGATCTACTGTCGGGGATCAACCCTGCCCGCATCGCGGATAACCAGCGGACGCACAGCAGCACGATGGCCGGTTACCGGGAGCTGCTTATGGGCAACCATGCCAGCTGGAGCGGTCTCGCCTTCGCTTCCCCTTCCTGGGCGGCCAAAGTGTTCCCGGATGCTCCGGAGGACCAGCGTGTCGACCTGCTGTGGGATGCTATTTTCTCCGCCGTCCGCGCCGATCTCGAAGATCCGGTAGCCGCCTGGAGAGAGCATCAGGCCTCCCTGACCCGCCGCTGCGAGCACCTGAACGCTAAAAGATACAGCAAGCTGCACTACAAAGGACCAGGCACCGACCTGACCATCGAGCTTCCGGAAGGTCATATCTGGTGCCAGGCGGGTGCCGTTAACGAACGGGGAACACCGTTTATGGCCAATATTCCTACGGAAGAAGTGTTTACCGCTCCGCTTAAACATGGAGCGAGCGGTACGGTAACCAGCACGAAGCCGCTGAGCTACGGAGGGAATATTATCGACCGCTTCACTCTGACGCTGGAGAACGGCAAGGTCACCCGCTATACTGCTGAAGTTGGCGGCGAGACGCTGGAACGCATGTTGTCCATGGATGAAGGGGCCGCCTATTTCGGTGAAGTGGCGCTGGTCCCTTATCACTCGCCGATTTCCCAAAGCGGCATTTTGTACTACACCACACTGTTCGACGAAAATGCTTCCTGCCATATCGCATTGGGAGCGGCCTACGCGTTTACGCTGGAAGGCGGCACTACCCTGACCAAAGACCAGCTGATCGAACGCGGAATGAACCAAAGTCTGATTCATGTTGATTTTATGATGGGTTCGCCGGAGATGAGCATCGACGGCATTACCCGTGACGGTAAGTCCGAACCGCTGTTCCGCAGCGGCGATTGGGTCTAACCCAGATTTTATCACACGTCTTGCAGCCCGCTAATCCCCTATGGGAGAATAGCGGGCTGTTTGTGTTGCCTTATCGGTTTCCTATAACAAGCTAAAAGTTGAGCAGGCAAGTGAGTTAGTCAAGACAGTTCACTATTTTGTTGATTATTTTTCACATTATTGTTGATTTTAGTTCACATTTATGTCACAATTAAGACATCAAAGGATGAATCAAGGAGGAGATTTCCCATGATGAAGGATCCCTATACGGCCGAGACCCAGCCCCTTGATGTCGAACAGGAAGAAATATCCGAAACCCGTATTATGATCGCCAACTATATGAAATATGGCGCTTATATTATATTGTTTTTCGGACTGCTGTACTTCCTCGTTCAGTTTGTTCTCCCGCATTACTGATTCTCTGCCGCACCTTCCGAAAACGCTTACGGCCGGCCTGAGCATAAGCTCAGCCGGCCGTTTTTGTATCCTAGATCGATATAGACTGAACTTAAGAGGGACAGCTGGGACAGAGTTGCCACTGCGGCGAATTTGGGACTTCGACCCGCTGTTATTTACGGAGTTCAACAGTGCTCAGTACGGACTGAACAAATGACATATAGGCGGGGCGAAGCTGTCACTGCGGCGAACTTGGGACTTCCGGTTGCTGTTATTTTCGGAGTTCCAGATTGGTATTCCTAAATTAGCGGGAGAACTCCGAAAATAAAGGCAATCGCGTTCGCTCCTCCATCTCCAAATTGCCTCCGTGACATCTCCTCTCTCCTGTCATTCAATAGTTCAGTCTATATATGTAGTTAACGCTGCGGCCGGATTGTTTTCCGCAGCCAGCTGGCAGCCTCCTCGGTCCACGCGGACTCCGCTTCCCGGTACAGCCATTCCGCAGCTTCTTCCGCTGTTCCGGCAAACGGCTGGAGTCCGATCTGCTTCATCCAATGCTCCACCGTCTCGTAAGAAGTGCTGTTCCATCCGCTCTGCTCGCCGGCCTCATTTATCCGGACATGGACACCAGAAATAACAATGTCGAGGGAACCCTGCAGTTCAGCTACCGTCCGGTCAAACAGGCTTTTGTGCTCCTGAGCCCGCAGTCCAGCTGCGGTTCGAAGCTCACGGGTGTCTATCCCTGGCTGTTCACGCACAATCCGGCAGATCTCCGCCCCTTCTCTGCTTATTAAGCCCTGCTTGTACCTTTCCTCGGGAGACAGGGTGCTTCCTAATGCGGCGGCAAAAGCAGGAAACCAGGCGGCAGACACAAACACCGCTTTTTTGCGGATAAATTTGCCGTAACCCGCCGTACCATCTGCCGGGAAGCGCACCCGCCATCCCCAAGGGTCGCTATCCTCCCCGGTATGCCAGCTCTCCGGTTTGGTCACGCCCTGCAAAGACGGATGAGCCGGGATCAGGGATGCCAGAGGAAGTATACCGGCAGCCTCAACCAGAGCTTTCGCTTGTTCGTATGTACTCACCTGAATCTGTTCCGTCAATTCCATTTTTCCCGCCTCATTTCGGATTTCTGTGGTACAGCCGTTTATCATTGCTCCCTGCTGCGGACACCTGCCATGTATGCGGTCAGGATTTTGGTCAGCGTAACATCCCTGTCAAGCTCCATCCCGAACCCGCCATGCTGCTCCAGGGAAGCGAAGCCGTGCAGCAGGCTGCGCAGTCCCCGCACAGTATGCAAAAGCTCTTCTTCCTCAAGCTCGCTTTCCCGCTTCCTTATCACTTCCATAATCAGGCCCAGAATCCTGCGTCCCGCCTCTTCTGCGCCGGGATTATTTTGGTCCGGCGCCCGCAGGGTCAGCTCGTAAACGCCGGGCCGCCTGCGGGCATAAGCCACATAGGCCCGGCCTATCGCCAAAATCTCCATGTCTTCATCTGCTTCAGCGTCAAGCGCCGAGCGCATCGCCTCATACAGCTGTGCCAGCCCGTGCCGGGCCAGCGCTTTCTTGAGCTCAGGCAATCCGCCGATATGATTATAAAGCGAGGGGGAACGGACCCCCAGCCGCGCGGCCAGTGATGCCAAAGACAGCTGATCCGTCCCTAGCTCATCCGCAAGCTCGCCGGCCGCCGTTACGATGGTTTCCATATCCAGTCCTGCTCTTGGTGACATAGTGTCCCTCCTGACCGTATTTGCCGGTTAGTCTATGGTGTTCATAAGCGCTTCTGCTTCGCCCAGACGGCGCTTAGCATCCCGGATCGCTGCCTGCATCGCTTCCCCAGGCGCCTGAATCATGAGCCCGTGCCCGGCAGCCATCCATTCAGGCTGAAGATTGGCCAGCTTTACTGCACTGGCCAAAGCCAGCTCTTTGCTCCAGGTTGCCATTGCCGGAAACGGGAAAGAGGGTACAAGCTGCCCGGATACCGCCACCCGTCCTCTAGTCTGAAAAGCGTCGCCCACGATCAGATTGCCGTTCCGCTGGTCCAAAAACGACATCGATCCCGGCGTGTGACCCGGTGAAGCCACGGCCCTTAAAGATCCAATCATGTCTCCTTCCTGAAGCAGAACATCTGGCCGGATGGTCTCCCGCTTCGGTACACCGCCCTTCACTGGCGTTTGCGGTTCTCCGGGTCTCAGCGACACATCCCCTGCCAGCAGCCGCGAATCGCGTTCCGAGATGAGGACCGGCACTTCCGGTAGCAGACGCTTCAGCCTCTGCAGCGCCCCAATATGATCGCTATGCGCATGGGTGAGCACGATGCGGCCCAGACTTTTTCCTGTCCGCCGTACCGCCTCCTGAATGCCGCGTACACTAAACGGCATCCCCGCATCAATCAGGGTTAAGCCGTTCTCTTCCTCAACAAGGTAACAGTTCACCGGAAACCAGCCGGGCATAAAAGCCAGCTGCTGCAAACGATCAATTTTCGTTATTTTCATAAGAATACCATCCTCCATTTCGCTAACCATGAGTACGTCAGCCGCCATCCCGCCGGCTAGGTCTATTTGCCGCAGACAAAAAACTAATGTCATTAGTTTTATTTTAAACTAATATGATTAGTTTTACAAGCGGGTATCCGATTCTCTTATAAAAACAAAAACAGACCGCATCCCAAAGCCTGCGGTCTGTTTCGAACAAAAGCGCCCTGGCAATCAGCCAAAACGTCCCATAATATATTCCTGAGTCATTTGGTTTTGCGGAGTGGTAAACAGTGTTTCGGTTTTGCCGTATTCCACCAGCGTGCCGAGATAAAAATAAGCCGTGAAGTCGGAAATCCGTGCGGCCTGCTGCATGTTATGCGTGACGATTACGATGCGCAGCTCCTCTTTCAGTTCTTTGATCAGTTCTTCGATTTTGCCGGTGGATACCGGATCAAGCGCTGAAGCCGGTTCATCCAGCAGCAAAATCTGCGGATTAACGGACAACGCGCGTGCGATGCACAATCGCTGCTGCTGTCCGCCGGAGAGCGCAAGCGCCGAATCCTTCAGCCGGTCCTTCACTTCATCCCAAAGGGCCGCACGCCGCAGGCTGCTTTCCACAATCTCATCCAGCTTCTGCTTCCCTTTAACCCCGTGGTATTTCGGGCCAAAAGCAATGTTATCGTAAATCGACTTGTAGAACGGATTTGGCTTCTGCCAGACCATGCCGATTTTTTGCCGCAGCTTGATGACGTCAGTGCCGGAAGCGTTGATGTCCACGCCGTCGATCCAGATGTTTCCTTTGGTTGTCGATCCTGAGATTTCATCGTTCATCCGGTTGAGCGAACGCAAGAAGGTTGATTTGCCGCAGCCTGAAGGGCCGATCAGTGCGGTGACGGTGTTCTCCGGAAACGGAAGACTGATTCCCTTAACGGCTTCATAGGTTCCATAAAAAATGCTTAAGTTTTCGGTTTCAAATGATTTCTGCGCCACGGCCGGTGCTCCCATTGTTTCTCCTCCTCATGATTCCCATCAACGCCGAATCGGCAAGTCCGCTCCCGGTGGGCAGCGGTGCCAGTTCAGAGACGGCTAGGGTCCAGTCAAACTTGCTAATGAACACGTCTTAATTCATTCGTTTGGACGCGGTCAGCTTGCGGTACAAGAATCGTCCAAAGTACCGGGCCGCCAGGTTGAAGATCAGCACGGTGAGCACCAGTACGGCCGAGGCTCCCGCCGCAATTTCGGCGGCATCCGGAGCAAGACCTTCACTGTTGACTTTCCAGATATGAACCGCCAGCGTCTCGGCCGGACGGAACGGATTCAGCGGTGAAGACGGGCTGAACGGGTTCCAGTTGGAAAAATCGAGACGCGGGCTGCTCATCCCCGCCGTGAACATCAAGGCGGCGGCTTCGCCAAAGACGCGGCCGGCCGACAGGATCGTGCCGGTGATAATCGTAGGCAGCGCCACAGGGAACAGGACGCTGGTGACGATTTTCCATTTGGAGAGGCCAAGCGCAAAACCCGCTTCTTTTTGCTGCTTCGGTACGCTGCGGAACGCCTGCTCCGTTATCCGCACCATAAGCGGCAGATTAAACACGGTCAGCGCCAGCGCGCCGGATACAAGCGAAAATCCGAGACCAAAATAGTTGACGATCAGCAGCAGGCCGAACAGACCCACTACGATCGACGGAAATGACGACAGCACTTCCACGATCAAACGGATAAAGTTAGTGATTTTACCAGGCCGTGCGTATTCCGCCATGTAGATGCCTGCTCCGAGGCCCAGCGGCACGGTGATCAGCAGCGTCAGCACAAGCAGGAACAAGGAGTTGAACAGCTGCGGGCCTACGCCGCCGCCTGCCCGGATTTTTTGCGGGGCGGACGTGAGGAAATCCCAGCTGATATGGCTGAAGCCGCGGGCCAAAATGTAACCCAGCAGGCCAACCAGGATGCCAACGATGATAAGCGCAAACGTAACGATAACGGCGGTAGCGATTTTATCTGCGGTTCTTGGCTTCAAATGCGATTTCTCCTTTCAAGCAGCCTTACGAGGAAGACGAACAGGAACGTCATCAGCATAAGGACAAGCGCCATGCTCCAGAGCGCGTTATTATGCGGCGAATTCATGGTCGTGTTGCCCATGCTGAGGGTAATGACGCTCGTCAGCGTAGAGGCCGACTCAAAAAGCGAGCGCGGTACAAACGGCGCGTTGCCGATAACCATCTGAACCGCCAGCGCTTCGCCAAACGCGCGGGCCATACCGAGAACTACCCCCGTCATAATAGCCGGGAAGGTAGTCGGCAGAATTACGCGGGCAATCGTCTGCCAGCGGGTGGCGCCAAGCGCAAAAGACGATTCTTTCAGGTTCTGCGGCAGCGCGGCAAGCGCGTCGGCCGCTACGCTGGTGATCGTCGGGAGAATCATCACCGACAGCACTAATGCGCCGGCAGCTACCCCGATTCCCTGACCCGGGAAGACGTCACGCAGGAAAGGCACAATTACGCTGAGGCCAACAAATCCGTAGACGACGGACGGGATGCCGGACAGCAGCTCGATAACCGGCTGCAGCAGCTTTTTACCCCAGCCTGGTACAATTTCCGTCATGAACAGCGCCGCGCAAATGCTGAGCGGACTAGCAATCAGCGCAGCCAGCAGCGTCACAAGAAACGATCCCGTAATAAAAGGAAGCGCGCCGTATTTCGGAACGTCCCCCGTAGGATCCCAGGTTTTGCCCAGGAAAAATTCGGACAGGCTTACGCCGCTGGTCACAAAAGTTGATACCCCTTTGGACGCGACAAAATAAACCATCGAAACGATGATAATGACCAGCAGAAAGACGCAAAATGACATGTAAATGCGTCCAACCGCATCTTCAATATGATGTTTTTCGATACGCGACTTATTCGGCTTCACACTCAAGAAGGTTCCTTCTTTCTGACTAAAGTGAAAATAGAGGCAGAAGTACTCCGCCTCTTGAACAATGAAATTTGTACGGATTTGTCATCCGGATTACTTGTTGGACACGTTGCCTTCCACATCACGCTGAACCTTCATGTCGGCAGCGGAGATGTAGCCAAGCTCTACGACGTCACCTTCCGGCCCTTGAATTTCAGGCGTCATCATGTAGTCGAGGAAAGCCTTCACGGTTTCGTTCGGCTCGCCGTTCGTGTACATATGCTGGTAAGCCCAGATCGGATATTTACCTGTCACAACGTTGTCAACCGACGGCTCAACGCCTTCGTAGCTGATCGTCTTTACGCTGTCATCCAGGTAAGAGAACGCCAGGTAGCCGATTGCGCCCGGAGTTTCACCAATCATTTTCTTAACCGTACCGGAGGAATCCTCTTGTACGGAACCTTGAAGATCCTGCGTTTTGGTTCCCAGGGCAAACGATTCAAACGTTGCGCGGGTACCGGAGCTGGCCGGACGGTTGATGATTTGGATCGCTTGATCCGCACCGCCAACATCTTTCCAGTTCGTGATTTTACCAGTGAAAATGTCAACCAGCTGCTGTTTGGTCAGGTTGTCAACCCCTGCGTCCGGATGAGACACGGCAGCGATCGCCACAACCGCCACTTGATGGTCAACCAGCGCTTTTGCTTTTTCAGCGTCGGCGTCTTTCAGTTTCTCTTCGGCAAATACGTCGGAGTTGCCGATGTCTACGGATTTCTCGGCGACTTGCGTCAGGCCGGTGCCGCTTCCGCCGCCCTGTACCTGAATGTCAACGCCGGGATTAGCTTCCATGAATTTTTCAGCCACTTGTTCGACCAGCGGCTGCATAGCCGTCGAACCCGAAGCCAGAATCGAACCGCTCAGTTCGGTAGCGGCGTTGCCGCCATTAGTTGATGCAGTCGCAGGCGTGTTGCCTGCCGCGTTATTTCCCCCGTTTGTCGCTGCTCCGGTATTTCCCCCGTTATTTCCGTTTCCGCATGCGGCAAGTGCAAGCACACTTGTCAAGGCCAAGCTCATGATCCAGGATTTTCTAACGCGCATTGTAGTTTGTCTCCTCCTAAATTTTTTTGTTTGTCTGAAGCAGGACGCTTCAAGACCAAACAAGAAACGTCGGTGTTGGGCGCTCTTGCACTCTCAACATGTTTAATTGTATTGCTTGTACGTAAGGTAAACGTTCCGGTTATGTAAAACGAAAGATAAATAATACAATAATTTATTTATATATCCATAGAATCCATCTATAATGGAAAAATACTACGTAGGTAACATTTATGCTGGAGGCCTGATCTATGAATCATATGAAGCTGCATATTCTAATGTTGATCGATAAATATAAACGGGTTACCGATGTGGCGGCAGAGCTGGGTTTGAAGCAGCCCACCGTTTCGTTCCATATGAAAAGCCTTGAAGCGGAACTGGGAACCGCTTTGTTTGAACACCGCAGCGGCCGCGTTCTCCTGACGGACGCGGGCAGAACCCTTTTACCATATGCCGTCAAAATTGTGTCGCTTACAGCGGAAGCCGAGCGCAGCGTCGCCATGCTGGGAAAAGCAAACGGCAAGCTGGAATTGGCTGCCGCTCCTTTTCCTTCTGTGTATGTTCTCCCAAATTTGCTGGCATTATTTATGAAGGATCAGCCCGGCGCGCAGGTCTGCGTATCCACGCTCGCTGAGCCGGCGTTGGCCGAGAAACTCCGCGACCGCTCGCTTGCGCTGGCACTGCTCCACGAAGTTGAGGAACAAGCCGGAGCGGAACGGGGAGCTGCTTTGACAGTCGCGGCAGACGAAACGGTGATGGCTTATTCAACTTCACACCGGTTTGCCGCAATCGGGGATTGGACGCCCGACCTCATCGCTCAAGAACCGCTAGTTAGTTTAAGAGGCGATCACTGCATCGGAAGAACGGGCGAAACCTGGGCCAAAAGCAATGGGGTGCAGCTGTGGACGCAGGCCAAGCTGGATTCGCCGGAGGCAGTAAAAGCGCTGATCCGCAGCGGTGCGGCAGCCGGGCTGTTTCCGAAGTCGGGATTAACCGGCGCCTTCCATGAAGATGGGCTGGAATACCGTCCCCTGCCCGGAATTGCCCCGCCCCGCTCCGTATACCGGCTGGTCTGGCGCAAGGAGCTGCCTTTGTCTCCTTCTCAGAAGGCATTGGTTCAGCTTGTCCCAAGGTAAATGCATATTCAACCTATATTTAATAAGAATAAAAAAATCAGCTAACCGGAACAGCTCCATTCGGCTGCTTCGGTTAGCTGACTTTGTCTCAACCATTTATACCGGCTTACGTGCGGTAAGCGTAAACGTTTTGGGAATGCCTTTGTCGTATGTGGCGGAGGATAAATTGGGCTCTTCCTGCAGCATTTCAATCGTCAGCCCCGCCCGGGCCGCAGAGGTAACGATTTCTCCCAAGGTCCAGCGTCGCCACTGCACGGTCTCCGCCGTCTGCTCGGTTCCGCCGCCAGGCAAATATTTGGAATAGGAGATGGTCTTTTCCTCAAGCGAGGTGTCAAAATAATCCCCTGTTACCTTATGCTTGCGTACTTTAGCCGTCGAACCGCGGGAAGTAATCAGCTTGGTTGTAACCGGATGAAAATCCCGCAGCACAAACCGTCCTCCAGGTACAAGCAGCGAAAAGGCCGTGTGCATAAACTGGTCCAGATCGGTAAAGTAATGAACGATACCCATCTCCGCAAAAACCAGATCAAACTCCCCTCGCCGCACCTCCTCCGGCAAATTCAGCACATCGGATACCACATAAGTAAGCGGAACGCCCGCCGCCCGGGCCAGCTCCCTGGCATAAGCCGCATTGGTGGCGGAATAGTCGGCCACTGTAACGTCCGCACCCAACAGCGCCAGCGCAACGGCTTTGATCCCATTGGATCCCATTAAGTTTATTACCTTGCGTCCCCGTACCTCACCCATCGCTTCCAGTAGTGGATTGAGCTTCCCCGCAGGATCAGCGGCAAGCCTTGCCGCCGCCGCAGCGGGTTCGCCAAACCGTTCGGTCCATGCGGCAAACGTATCTTTGTTCCATTGTTCTTCGCCCGCAGCCTGAAGTCTCTCCGCCTCAGATCCCGCCCCGTCAAGCTGATTATCGTTGTTGTTCATTGTGGTTTAGCTCCTTCATTGATGTCGGCTGAATACCGTTACGATGCCTTTTCGATCGGTGCGGAAAGTTCTGCTTGTGTCTTCGACCGGCCGCTGTACAGATAATAGGCCAAACCGCAGGTCACCAGGAGCCCCCCGCCCCACTGCAGCGCCGTCAACCGCTCACCCAGGAGCAGATAAGCCAGCATGCTTGCACCAACCGGTTCGCCCAAAATATTCATGGATACTGTAGTAGCGGAAGTGTATTGAAGCAGCCAGTTAAACAATATATGGCCGAACACGGTCGGCACAATCGCCAGCAAAATAAAGATGCCCCATTCTCTGGCCGGATAATCGAAAAATGGCGTTCGTGTCGCTAGATTGTAGAGCACGAATACCATCCCCGCGGACAGGAAGACGGTCAGGCTGTACAAATAAGACGGCATTTTTACAACCAGCCGCTGCCCAAGCAGCAAATGGCCTGCCACCGCTACCGTGCCGCCGATCGACAGCAGATCCCCTTTTATATGATCCGCGGACAACCCGATGTCCCCCCAGCCGATACAAATAACGCCCGCGATTGCGATCAGCATTCCGAGCAGCGCAGACACTCCGGTCCGCTCCCGGAAAAAAACAAACGCCCCCGCCATGATAAACAGCGGTTCCAGCGCCATAATCATCGTGGAACTGGCAACGGAGGTGTAAATCAGCGAGCTCATCCACAATAAAAAATGCAGTGCAAGCAGCGCGCCGGAAGCGGCAACAAGCAGCCAGTCTTTACGGGTAAGAGCTTTTGCCGCCTTCACATAAGGCCGGGCGAATGGAAGCATCAGCAGGGAGGTAAACAATAGGCGGTACATGCCCTGCACCGAGGCCGGCGCGTTTGACCATTTAATAAAAATGGCAGAGAACGAAATCGCCACAATTCCGACCAGCATCAGCAGCGGAATCGGAAGCGGCGGTGTGCTACGTTTCATAGAGACAGCGTTCCTTTCGTAAGCGAGTCAACATAAAGTCCAATTAGTAATGTAACGCAGGCGAAGAAAAATTGCATTATTTTTTTCATTTACATTCTTTTGCTTGTCCTGACTGCCATTTTAAGATAATAAAAAAGACTTACTGGGCTAGGGTGTGTACGCAAAATGTAAATTCAAGGAAATATATCCGGTAAAAAATGAACTGTGTGACGAAGATACGAGATAACAGACCATGAGCGGGAAGTCGTTCAGATGTTTTTACCGCCAGCCCGAAAAGAACAAGGAGGTCGACCACCTAAGACCGTCGGCAGATGCTAAACGCCGTCCTGTGGGTTGCCCACAGCGGATTACCACCGAATGCGATACCGAGGTTTTTCCGGACCCAGAGGACGTTATTTCTGAAATTCTTGGGCTTTTGGGTTACCTTGCGGACTCCAGATCCGTTATCCGTACCGAAAACATACAAACTATGGATTCTCCGCGTAAATAACTGCATCTGAGTCCGTAACTTTGCAAAAACACGGAATAATCAGCAAATAGGGGCCCCTGTGTCCATCAACTTGTACCTATACTTTCTCTGGCGGCTACAAAAGGCGGTAATCCGGGATGATCCTGAAGCATGTTACCATAAATACATAAATACATGAATATCGGCCCCCATCTGCTTCACTTCCTCCCATACACGAAAATACAATGGCATCTCTGGTCAGTCTGCCAAGAAATAAATCAAAAGTAGCACCATCCAAATTGACCAGTCGAATCCACCTATACAAGTCTCATCTACCTAATACAAGTCTCATCTACCTTAAGTTGAACTACGAATAATCAGCGACGCCTTGTAGGTTTTCACTATAGGAGCAGACCGCAGCCCCTTCAATCTCTGGATCAGGCATTCCGTAACATCCCTAACCATTTCGGGAATACAATTGCTTAATGTGGTCAACTCCGGATTCGTCATTAATCCCACAGGATGGTTATCAAATCCGATGACAGACATTTCTTGAGGCACGGAGACCCCCTTCTGCATTGCTGCTTTTAATAAGCCGGTAGCTACAAAGTCACTGCCTGTTATCATGCCATCCGGCAATGAATCAGAAGTAAATAATCCCTCTCCCAAGGCATAACCATCTTCCATCGTGACCAGACCCGTAAAACATTGTGATTTCGTACACGCAAGCCCAAATTGCAGGTGTGCCTGTTGAAACCCGTTCCATCTTTTCTTTTGCAGAGGTGTCAGGTGATCCATGCAGAAAAACAGATTCCGGCGTCCCTGGGACAGCAAATAGGCTGTCGCTTGAAAGGCCGCCTCTTCTTCATCCAACCGAAACACATCGAGAAACTCTCCGTCCATCGCCTCGTTGCATACGATCCCGACGTAAGAACCTATGTATTCTTTAATTTCTTTTTCTGTAAATTGCGAATGAGCAATGATCACAGCATCCATCTCCCGGCGTAACAAACGGGCATACACATCACGTTCATACTCGCGGGATAATTCAGTCTGATAGATGACAAGCTGATACCCCAATGAGGCTAACGACCGGCTGAGCGCACTAACAAGCTGGCTGAAATAAGGATGCTCTACATCCGGAACAAGCACACCGATATGATGGCTTGCCTTCAGACGCAGCTGAACCGCCTGTGTATTGCGGACATACCCCAGCTCCGTAATGGCTTCTTGTACTTTTTCTCTGCTCTCGGCAGACACATGCGGATGGTTGTTCAACACACGCGATACCGTCGACTTGGACAAACCGCTTACACGTGAAATATCGATTATGGTAGGCAAAATTAACACCTCAATTAAAGATTGACCTGGGAACGTTCCCTGCAATTATGCTGTCGGTAACAACGGTAGGAGGATTCATACTTATGGAAGTCATCTACAGCCCCGCTGTAACCAATTATCTGATATTTTTTGATTTCGACGAAACGTATTATCCGCATGAAGGTTTGCCTGAACAACTTAACATGGTGTACGAACTGGAGCAATACCTCCAGCAGCTTGCCAGAAAACATCAAGTAAAAATCGCTTGGGTGACGGGAAGCAGTGTTCAGCAAATTCAAGCAAAAATGAAAATCGCCGGCTTGACGCTGCTCCCCCATTTTATCGCAAGCAATTTGGGCACGGAGATGTGGAAAGTAGAACCCGACGGGCAGCTGGCCGCTATTCCTGCTTGGGCAAAGATCATAAAGGAATCCCGGTTTTCTCGAAAAAATGTTGAAGATCTAATTAGCGAACTCAAATACGCCTTCAATATCGTCCTTCACGAACAGACGCAATTGGGTCAAGCCGTTTATAAAATGAACTACTATTATTATCCGGTATCCGCCGCCAGAACCCGGTATGATCTAGATATCATCAGGCATCTGGCGGCAACTAACGGGATCGGAATAAATATTAATGCTTGCAATCCCAAAGCGGGTGATCCGGAGCATGCTTATGATGTTGATTTTATCCCCGTTGGAACGGGAAAAAAAGCCGTTGTGCAATTTCTAATGGATTATAGTCAGGTACGTCCGTCCAAAACCTTGGCTTTTGGGGACAGCGGAAACGACATTGAGATGCTCCGGATGGTTGCCCGCGGGTATCTTCTCCAGAACGCAACAGCAGAAGCGAAGTCTTGCTACAACAACATTGCCCCTTATCCTTACGCTCAGGGAATTCTATATGTTTGCAAAAAAATCTTTGGGGAGTAACATCCGCGCATAAAAAACCCCGCCCAAAAAGGCGGAGCCGTGAAGTTCTTATCACCGTTCATATGAAATCAGGAGGATGAGGCGGAATTAGAAATTCACCTCAAATTAAGGTTTCAGCACAACCTTGATGCAGTCTTCTTCTTTGTCGCCGAATACTTGATAAGCGTGCTCCGCCCGGCTGAGCGGCAGCCGGTGTGTAATAATATCCGTCGGATCAAATTTGCCGTCTTTTATCATTTGGTACAGCATCGGCATATAGTGGATAACCGGGGCTTGTCCCATTTTTACAGTAATGTTCCGTTCGAACAAATGGCCCAGCGGGAACATGTTATAACGAAGCCCATACACGCCAATCAGCTGGATGGTTCCGAATTTACGGACGATTTGGGCAGCGGTGTTGAATGCGCTAAGCGATCCGCCCTGCAGCTTCAGCGTCGTTTCAATTGCTTCCAGCGGATTTTTTTTCGCATCCAGGCCAACGCAGTCGATCACGACATCCCCGCCGCCCCGGGTTACTTCTTTTATATGGGCCTCAAAATCATCAATTTCCTCAAAATTATAAATTTCCACCTGGTTGGTCGCTTTGGCATGCTGCAGCCGGTAGTTAACATAATCCACCGCAATCACCCGCGATGCGCCTTTCATCCAGGCAAATTTTTGCGTAAGCAATCCCACCGGACCGCAGCCAAGCACAATAACGGTGTCGCCAGGCTTGACGCCCGCGTTTTCGACACCCCACCAGGCCGTCGGCACGATATCAGACAGGAACAGCAGCTTTTCATCTTCCATCTCGGCGTCTTCCGGAATCACAAACGGGCCAAAATTGCCATAAGGCACACGCAGCAGCTCGGCCTGCCCTCCGGCATATCCGCCGTAAGTCTCGGAGTACCCGAGAAAACCGCCTGTATCCTTGGCGTCATTGGCATGATCACATTGGCTTTCCATTTCATGTTTACAGAAAAAACACTCGCCGCAGGCCACATTAAACGGGATAATCACCCGGTCGCCCTTTTTCACCTTTGTAACCTCGGGGCCCACTTCCTCCACGATCCCCATCGGTTCATGACCGATGACGTAATCGTCATACATCCCCGGAATGTTGCCGTTGTAAATGTGAAGATCCGAGCCGCAGATGGCGGTGGACGTAATGCGTACCACAATATCGTCTTTTTTCTCCAGCTTCGCGTTGGCTACGTCTTTAACCTCAACTTTTTTCTTCCCCTGATACGTCACTGCTCTCATGCTAGGAATCACTCCTTCAAGAAGATTAAGTGCCGGCTCGTTTCCAGCCCTGCTCTTAATGCGAAGTTGTCTTCCCAAGTCTATTACCCTATTTCGAATTTTCTACGCTGTCCGGCTGCCATTCCATTGAATGTGCAGACGGTGAGGCTTCCGGCGCAGGCAGCAGCGGCGAATACATCATCAGCGCTTTGTTTTCCGTCACATATTCATCCGCCAGCAATTCTCCGTCATGCGTATATTTTTTTCGCCGGATTTCATTACTGCGGATATAACCGCCCCACGGCTCCAATGTAATTTTATGATCGCTTTCGTATACCTCGTAATGGTATGGGCAGGGGTCGGCGCTTCTCCATTCTCCATACAAATAGGTATCATCCAGCTGCAGCTTTAGCTGATATACGGTTGAAGTCCGGTTTTCGATCTGTAAATCGAGGTAATTATAAGCGCACGTGGCCCCGCTGCCAAACGGTTGGGTCCGGCCGGCATCCGGAAATACATCGTAGCTGTGCCTGTGCCTTTCGGTTACGGTCAGCGGCGTATGCAGCGCAATCCAGTAAATCAGATTGGAGAGCTGGCAGAGCCCGCCGCCCGTCCCCGCTTTGAAACCGCCGTAATAAAGCACCATACCGTCCACATACCCTTTGCGGCGGGTAGGTTTGCCGATGCGCCGCCAATAGGACAAGGTCTCCCCGGGTTTCAGCAGCAGACCGTCAAGCCTCTCGGCCGCCAGCTTCAGATTAACGATTTTGTTGTACTGCAGCTGCATATCCACATCCTTCAGCTTGCGCAGCAGCGGCGTGTGATGCTCTGACACCTTATAATCCAGCGGGCTGAGCTGCAGATCCGATGCCATGTTTGCGCCGGACGTGTACCACTTCCAATACCGTTTCCAGGTAAAATACTGCTTTCCCGCCGCTAATCTCAGCTTGGAGCGCGGAATTGGCTTCATTGCCTGGTGATTCAGATTCATTGTGCCAGGCACCTCCTTCAAAATGGATTTATAGACCTGCCCTATGTAGGCGGCCAACTTTATAAGCAGCCCGTGCGTCAGCTAATTACCTATTTATACCAGATCTTCGGAAAAAGGTTGCGTTTCATTGTGCAGCAAAAAGGACACGGCCCTTTTGTCCGTGTCCTCCCTTTTTTCGCTAAATCGCTAAATCGCTAAATCAGCATGCAGTTTAAGTTACATCAGCTTTTTGATATCGTCTTTGATCTGTTCCGATTGCGGGCCAAATACAATTTGAACCGCTCCCTGTCCCAGCCGCATGACGCCGGAAGCGCCAAGCTGCTTCAGCGCGGCATCTTCGACGGCCCGGTCATCTTTGACCGTTAACCGCAGCCGGGTAATGCATGCGTCAATCGCCCGAATGTTATCCGGCCCTCCGATATGCTCCAAAATTTGCGCGGCGCGGGTGGAAGCCGCAGCCGTTTTGCCAGCGGCGGCACCGTCTTTGGACACAACTTCGTCCTCTTCCTCCCGGCCCGGCGTTTTCAGATTAAATTTGACGATAATAAACCGGAACAATACATAATAAACTACCGCAAACGCCAACCCGACCGGAATAAGCACCCAAGCATTGGTGGACAACTTCATATTAAGCAGATAATCGATCAAGCCTGCCGAAAAGCCAAATCCCAATTTAACGTCAAGCAGATACATAATGAGTCCGGACAAACCGGTCAGCAGGGCGTGCACCACATACAGCACAGGGGCCAGGAACATGAAGGTAAATTCCAGCGGTTCGGTGATGCCGGTCAGGAACGATGCAAAGGCGGTTCCGATAAACAGCGAAGCCATCATTTTGCGTTTGCCCGGTTTAGCCGTATGAATAAACGCAAGCGCAGCGCCTGGAAGCGCAAACATCATAATCGGGAAAAATCCGGTCATAAACATGCCTGCTGTCTTGTCGCCGGCGAAGAACCGCGTCAAGTCGCCGTGAACAACTTCCCCCGCCGCATTCGTAAAATCGCCAATCTGGAACCAGGCGATCGTGTTCAGCACATGGTGCAGTCCAAACGGAATGAGCAGCCGGTTCGCCGTGCCAAATACAAACGAGCCGATGCCGCCAAGGCTGACCACCCAGTTGCCAAAATCGCTGATGACATCCTGGATCGGGCTCCAGATCATCCCGATAAAAACCGATAACACCATTGTGGTAACAGCCGTAATAATCGGCACAAACCGTTTGCCCGAGAAGAACCCGAGCCAATCCGGCATTTTGATATTATGATACCTTTTGTAAAGGAACGCGGACCAGCCGCCGGCAAAAATCCCGCCAAGCACCGCCATATTCAGCACCACATCATCGTTGATAAAAGCAAACTGCCCCGGTACCAGCTCCAGAATCCTGATGAGCACTTCATAGGCAATTACCGCCGACAGAGCGGCTACCGCATCGCCGGTGAATCCGATCGCCACCCCTACCGCAAAAATCAGCGCCAGATTTCCAAAAATCGCGCCTGCCCCCGCATTCAGGAACGGAGCTACATATTGGTTTAAAAAGCCGCCGATCACGCTGCCCAAATGCAGATCTTCTTCGTAATTGATGAGTCCAAACCCTTGCAAAATAGCGGCCGCGGGCATCGTGGCCACCGGCAGCATCAACGACCGGCCCAGCTTTTGCAGAAATGCCAGCATTAACGATCATCCTCTCTCATCATAAAATGCACTTCTATTTTCCGGTATTGACGGTCAATACCGCGTCCAGCCCCGCGGCAACCTGCCCGTAGCTGGGGATAACCTCCGTAATATTTCCTGCTTCGTCCCCGGTTATAATCACAGGTGTAATCACCGGACAACCTGCCGCTTCGATCGCGGAAATGTCAAATTCAATCAGCGTCTGCCCTTCCTTCACCCGGTCGCCCTGTGAAATCATCGGCCGGAAGGCGCTGCCTTTCAGCTTAACCGTATCGATGCCGATATGAAGGAGCAGCTGCAGACCGGTGTCATGCTCCAAAATAACGGCATGGCCCGATTTGACGACATGCGCCACCCGCCCGTCAAACGGCGCTTTCAACACTCCGGATTCGGGCAGAATGGCAATGCCCCGTCCCATATGTCCTCCGGCAAACGCCGGGTCCGGAACCTCTCTTAGCGGAACCGATTCTCCTGTAAGGGGAGCCTTAATATTCAGCTCCGGCGGTTGGATATGTTCTTTTTTTGCTTTCCATTTTGCAAACATGTTGAGTTCACTCCTATTCCTGCTGCGGTTTTCGCGACGTCTGGTGCAGCCTTCTTAAATGCATGGCCAAAAAACAAACTTCGCCTTCCGGAACCTCCCGGTCCAGCGATGCGGCAATTCGCTCCGCCAGCTTCTGAGCCAGGCCGATTTCGGCTTTGTATTCTTTTTTAATTTGTTTGACAAGCGGATTCTCCGCAAACGTTCCTTTCAGCATCCGTTCCAGCATATACCGGAGATGGATCATCAGGCGGACATGGCTCATATCGCCCTGCACAAAATCAAGCCCATTTTCCGCCCGGATCATGTCGACAAGCTCGCTGACGAGATTGGATGTTTTGGCGATTTGTCCGACAGTCACATGACTTACGGCCGAGTAGACATGGTACGTCAAAAAACCGGTTTCATCCTCGGGGATGCGAATTTGAAAGGTCTCAGCAATTTTCCCCGCCGCCCTGCAAGCGATTTCATATTCTTTCGGAAAGGTCAGCATCGTCTCCTGAAGAAACGGATTCACGATATCCATCCCGTTCCGCAGACGGTAGAGTGTAAACTGGATATGGCTGGGGAGCGCCAAATACACATTGTTGTTCAGCTCACTGGGGAACACCGCCGCAATCTCGTCGATAATCTCTTCGGTAATCTTCATGATCCGCGGATCGATATCCTCAAGCAGCACCTGGTAATGGCTCCACTCCTCGCGGTCCTCCAGCCGGAACATCTTTTCGATCCGTTCGTCTGCCCCATCGATCACCCCAGCTCCTTTGACACTAAAGCCGATTCCCTTGCCGATGAGGACGTATTCCTTCCGGCTGCGTTCGCTTTCTACCAGCAGGACGTTGTTTCCAATCACACGCTGAACGCTGAACCGCTCTGTATGGCGTGACATCTCCTCCCCTCCTTTCCAATTTTTGCAACCTCTGTCCATCAAAAAAAGCCAAGAACAATCTCACTTCACTGAGATTCATTCTTGGCTCATGCCCTCACGGTAACACGCCATTTCCTATAAATGATCATTTATGCACTCATCATAAAACACAGACCCGGAAGCCGTCAATCCCTTTCTTATTAAAAGAGATCGGCAGCTCCCGAGACGGGCCGGATTTCTTCAGGCCGGATCACCTTGCTCTTCAGCTGGCGCACGTCCGCTTCCAGCTTTGCTACAATCTCTTCGAGCTCAAGCGGATCGATACCGCGGATAACCGGCGGTACAACCGGGATCTGCTTCGCTTCGGCCTTCAGCTCGCGCAGCTCGATTTGCTGTTCCTGCCACTTGTCCATCAGGTCAGCGATGGTTGCATAAAACCGTTCATAGTCCTTAATCACGCTGTCCAGAAATGTATCGACTTCCTCCGGATCGTAGCCCCGAAGCTTCAAGTTAAATTCCTTCTCGTGTATGGTGAGTGCGTCCAGCCCGATTCCCAGCTGGGTAAACAGCTTTCTCTGCTTGTCCAACCGGCGTTTCATGTGCTCATCCATGTTCGTCCATACCCCCATTGTAAACTCCAATTGTCCGGTCCCATTATTATAACAGGCAAGGCCTTTGCTGAAAACATGGCATTGGGCGCAGGTCATGCTGCTGATTGTCCCATGGCGGATTCGGGTAAGAAAAAGCATACCCGATTCGTACATTACACGGAAAGGATGAGGGCAGATGAACCACTTGACCCACTCCCAGCTGGAACAGCTGAAGAAGCAGCTTCTGGAACAAAAACAAGAGCTCGAAGAACATTTTGAAGATAACGGGCAGGAGGACAGCCTGCTGGGCGATTCACTGCGCGTATCGACCGGAGAACTCAGCGCGGCCGACAACCACCCCGCCGATGTCGGAACCGAAACGTTCGAGCGGAGCCGGGATTTGGCGATTAATGATTCGCTTGGCGATGAGTTAAATGAGGTGAACGCCGCCCTGCAGCGGATCGAAGACGGAACATACGGAATCTGTGAAGCCAGCGGTGAACCGATTCCGTTTGAGCGGCTTGAGGCGATCCCTTTTACCCGTTATACGATAGAACATACGCCGCGGCGCGAGGTCAGCGACGGCCGGCCTGTAGAGGAGGATGTCATTACCCGCCCGCCATCCGGCGCCGGTGAAGGCAGACAAAACCACAGCGGACGTTTTGACGACGCCCAGGCTTGGGAGGCGGTTGAGGAATACGGCAACTCCAACACCCCGGCGATGGAAGCAAAACGCGACGTGAAGGGATATA
The DNA here is from genome assembly GCF_046543445.1 of Paenibacillus nanchangensis. Classification (NCBI taxonomy): domain Bacteria; kingdom Bacillati; phylum Bacillota; class Bacilli; order Caryophanales; family Paenibacillaceae; genus Paenibacillus; species Paenibacillus nanchangensis. The sequence goes on along the minus strand of NZ_JBHOFD010000011.1, from coordinate 132,392 downwards.
ATGAATAATTGAATTCCCGCCGATTTAAGGTACGGAGAGAAATAATTATGAGCAAAAACCCGAACCTCTCGTCTGAGAGGTTCGGGTTTTATTTTGGCCTGCATACCGGCCATTATTCAAACGATTCAAACCAGTCGAGTACCATTCGATACCATTATTCAAACCAATCTAACCATTATTCAAACCAATCTAACCATTATTCAAACCATCATAAAAACGGTTACCCAAAGTCAAACCATCATAAGTACGATTACTCAAACTATTATTCAAACTATCATAAGAACAATTTTCAAAACCCAAACTATTAATCAAAAATTATCCGCTACCGCCTTATTCAGCATGCCGAGACACCGGTCCAGATCGGTCTTCACCTGCTTCTTGTAAAGCTTCGCCTTTTCGGCGCCGTCTGGCGTGAAATGATAGAGTACAATTTCCTGAAAATCAACCTTCGGATCGTTGCCTTTAAGCTGCTTGGTCCGGTACAAAATCCCCTGCTGCACCAGCTCATGCAGTGCCCGGTAAATCTCACTCTGCGGAGGCGCGTACCCGTGACTTTTGAAATCGCGACGAAGATCCTCCAGCATCTGATAGCCGTATCCCCGATGCTGTTCCACCATGGTAATCAGATACAATTTGATAAAAGCCCGTTGTGCGATCATAAATGCCATAAGGCACCTCCTCGAACAAATGTTTTAGTAACGCTTTCCACTTCCTATTATAGCTACTTTTTTCCAACTTTCATATCCTGAAATAAGAGAGTTCTTTGGTCCATTCGACTGGTGCCGGAGGGCTGACGGAGGGCCAAAAGGTGAAGTAGGCGGGAGAGATTGTGGATATTTGTTGTGAATTTTTCATATGTTGAAATAATTATTATTTGCACAGATGTAACACTCTCCCGCAAACTCATGCATTGAAAAAGACAAAAAAACAAGCCGTCAGGTTACCCTGGACGGCCTGCTTGCAGCGTTATGCTGCGTCTTATTTTTGATCATATCGTCTTACATTCTGTCGCGGTTGATCCGGTCAACATCTTGGTCCGCATTCATCGAACCTCGGTTACCCAGCGTGTTGCCCACCGTTGGCTCCGTCCCGTTATAAACGTTAGGAGTCGGCGCACCCGGATCGTTCACCGACATGTTCGGCGACGTGTAATAATTCGAGTTCAGCGAACGGTTGGAACGGAAAATATCGTGAATCTCGGTATCGCGTCCGTTGTCCTCCACCAGCACCAAAATTTTGCCTTTGTCCACGTATCCTTCATATTCACGTGCTTCGTCTTCCGGGATTCCGAGGCCAACGAGACCGCCGACCAGACCGCCGGCTCCTGCACCAACAGCCGCCCCGGTCAAAGTTGCGGCAATTGGTCCTGCCGCCAGGATCGGCCCGATACCGGGGATCGCCAGCGCGCCGATTCCGGCAAGCAGTCCGGCTACGCCGCCAACCACGCCGCCTGTTGCAGCGCCGGTTGCCACGCCTTCCGGAGCCATGGTGCCTGTATCTTCAGAGATGCTGCGGAGTTCATCCCGGTCACGCGTGATGACGGAAATATCTTCATTACGAAATCCTTGGGCCTGCAGTCCTTCAATCGCTCTGGTTGCTTCCTGTTCCGATTCGAACACACCTACGATTTTTTTAGCCATTTGAAGTCCCTCCTTCGGAATGATCGTTCGTTACATTATTACCCTATCTTAAAAAGGCAAAACATAACCTGATTCCTGCGGCATGGAACTTCATTTCTTGGATGCTTATATACCGGTAGTGCTTGGCTAGAGTTCTGCTACTCGTTTGCCTCAATTCATGGCCGCATGAGCGCGGTCCAACCGCTTGCCTTAATTCCTGGCCGCATCCACGCGGTCCAACCACTTGCCTTAATTCCTGGGACGCACGCGCGCAGTCGCAACCGCTTCATACGGGTTATCCGGCCAGTAGTGCTTGGGGTAACGGCCTTTTAAGTCTTTTTTCACCTCAAAATAAGTGTGCTCCCAAAAATTTTCAAGATCCGAAGTTACCTGGACCGGGCGCCGCGCCGGAGATAAAAGATGCAGCACAACCGGCACCCTCCCGCCGCCCAACTTAGGCGTAGTCCGCTGACCAAACAGCTCCTGCAGTTTGACGGCCAGCACCGGAGCCGCGGGATCGCTGTAATCTACGGCAATCCTGCTGCCGCTCGGGACCTTGATGTGGGTCGGCGCTTCCTCCTCCATCCGCCGGCGCTGCTCCCAGGTGAGTGCAGCCTCCAGCGCTTTTGCCAAAGGAACGCGGGCCAGCTCACGCAAGCTCCGCATGCCGGAAGCAAAAGGCAGTAGCCATTCCCGCAGCGAGCCGCATAACGCTTCGTCCGACACATCGGGCCAGTCGGGATACAGGCGGTGCATAAACTGCATCCGCTCCCGCAGCTGAATGGCCGCCTTGTCCCAGTTTAGACTGGACACCCCCTCTTCCGCCACAGCGTCAAGCAGCACCTCCGCCGCTTCTTCGGGCGAAGGCCGGTCATGAGTCTGCTCTTTTAGCGTCAGGCTGCCTAACATTTTTCGGGTCCTAGCCTTCACGCTGCCGCTGTCTTTATCCCAATACACCTCGGCACGCTCTTCTATATGCTCCGCTTGAGATTCAAACAGCTGCGCTTCCGTAATTTGGGCTGCCAGCAGCACCCGGCCGCTTGTGCCCCGGTCGTCAATTGACGCGGCGACAATGTACCGCGAACGCGCCAGCGGCTGCCCGGCGGGCAGCTCCGCGCCGCGGCCGCCGGACAGCGTATAAGTGCCGCCTCCGCGCGACTGGCCAATCCGGTCCGGGTACGCGTAAGCCAAAACGCGGCCGCAGTGCGCCGGCTGGACAGGCCCGTCCGGCGGGACGTCCAGCTGCTTCATCAATGCGCGGGCTTCGCGCTGGATTCTTCGCAGCGCCTGAAGATCGGCCTGCTCCGGCTCCTTTCCGCCGGAGCGCTCGAACCGCAGGAGCGCCTCGACCCGCAGCGCGAGGTCGGCGTCCTGCCCCGCGGGACCTCGCAGCGGGTCCCGCTCCTGCAGCAGCGCCGCGAGCCGGCAGGCCAGCGGCGCGTCGCCCCGCTCCGCCGCGCAGAGCAGCATATGCGCGGCGCGGGGGTGGGCGCCGAGCGCCGCAAGCCGGCGCCCGTGCGCAGTGACGGCGCCAGCGGCGTCCAGCGCGCCGAGGCTGCCGAGCAGCGCCAAGGCCTGCGCGTAAGCGGCGGCCGGCGGCGCGTCCAGCCAAGGCAGCGCGGCGGGATCGCGCGCGCCCCACACGGCCAGCTCAAGCGCCAGCGGTGCGAGGTCGGCCTCGCGGATCTCCGGCACGCTGTCGGCCGGAAGGCGGTCATGCTGCTCCCGGCTCCACAGCCGGTAGCAGACGCCCGGCGCGGTACGGCCGGCTCGGCCGCGGCGCTGGTCGGCGGACGCGCGGGCAATTGCGACCGTTTCAAGCCGCGGCATGCCGGTACGCGGCGAAAACAGCTGGGTCCGCCGCAATCCGCTGTCGATGACCGTCCGGATCCCCGGGAGCGTTAAGCTCGTTTCGGCAATGGTCGTCGCCAGCACAACCTTGCGCTCCCCTTCGGCTGCCGGCGCGACCGCCGCATCCTGCTCGGCCTGCGGCAGCTGGCCGTACAACGGCCGGACCCGCGTGCCCGGGGGAAGCGGCGGCCGGCCAAGCTCACGCTGGACAGCCCGGATTTCGCCTTCCCCGGGCAGGAATACCAGAATATCGCCCGGCTGCTCGGACAACGCCCGGCGGACGGCCGCCGCTGCGGCCAGCTCGATCCGCGTTCCCTGCGCCGGCGGCGCATAAATCGTTTCCACGGGATACACACGCCCCGGGCAATTCACAACCGGAGCGCCGCCAAGCAGCTCGGATACCCGCCCGGTATCCAGTGTTGCGGACATGATGAGGATGCGCAGATCGTCCCGTAAAATCGACTGCGCTTCCAGCGCCAGAGCCAATCCCAAATCCGCATGAAGATTCCGTTCATGAAATTCGTCAAAAATAAGCAGGCCCACGTCCCCAAGACCGGGATCCTGCTGGAGCATTCTTGTCAAAACGCCTTCCGTAACGACGGTTATCCGTGTCGTACGGCCGACACGTGTATCCTGGCGCATCCGGTAGCCGACGGTTTGTCCCACGGATTCTCCCTTCTGCTCCGCCATAAAAACGGCCGCCGACCGGGCCGCAAGCCGTCTGGGCTCCAGCATCAGGATCGTTTTGCCCTGCATCCAGGGTTCGTCCAGCAGAGCCGGCGGGACACCTGTTGTTTTGCCCGCCCCGGGTTCGGCGGTAAGCACGGCGTTACGGTGGTTATTCAAAATGTCGCGCAGTTTGGGAAGCACTTGTTGAATCGGCAGACTTGTCATTTTATCGCTCCATAACTAGGTTGGTTAGTAGGTGGTAGGACCGGATTTGCTCCATCCATTAAAAATATCGTTACTTCTTAGTCCGGTTATCATTTATATGATGGGCGAACCCGTTAAAAAGATCAACCGGTTCTTTCCACTATCTCTCCCTCGGCAGCACTCGGCATCGGCGGGCTCTTGAATTTCTCCGTTTTGCTTGTTTATACTTAAATTACTTTGTATTCTCTGCCGCAGACCTGCGCAGCCTTAAAAAATTTGCTGTTTATATGAAATTATCCGAGTGACTTCCGTACGGCTGAATTTCTTTTATAGAGTTCTTTTTATAGATTTATTTCATTTTTTTGCACCTTTCTTTTGTGAATTTTTCATATATTGAATTAAGTTTATGATGAAAATATGTAGTTAGGAGTGGCCTACCTATGTTAACGATTCCTCCCGCAGCGGCAGTGCCGCGCGGCCGGTTTGCGCCAAGCCCGTCGGGCGCCATGCATATCGGCAACGCGCTCGCCGCGCTGCTTGCCTGGCTGCAAATCAGACAGGCTGGCGGACAGTTTGTGCTGCGCATTGAAGATATCGATACAGCGCGCTGTAAGCCTGCTTATACCGCCGATTTACAACGCGACTTGTCCTGGCTTGGGTTTGACTGGGATGAAGGCCCGGATGTCGGCGGACCCTATGCTCCATACATACAAAGCGAACGTATCGCCCTGTATAAGGAGGCGCTAGATCGCCTTCAGGCCGGGGGCAGACTGTACCCCTGTTTTTGCAGCAGGCACGATATTTTGGCTGCCGCCGCAGCGCCGCATGGCTTGGCATCCGAAGGTCCAGTGTACCCGGGAACATGCCGCGGGCTTACCTCTGCCGAAGCGGAAGCGCGCAGATCGGAAAAATCCCCTTCCCTGCGGTTTGCGGCCCCTCCCGACAGAACCTATCATTTTCAGGATCTGTTATCCGGGACAAAAGAAGGTAAATTCTCGGATGCAGGCGACTTCATCGTCCGCAGAGCGGACGGCATCGTGTCCTATCAGCTTGCGGTGGTGGTTGACGATGCTATGATGGGCATTACGGATGTGCTGCGCGGTAACGATTTGGCCGATTCGACACCCCGTCAACTCCTCCTTTATGAAGCGTTCGGGTGGAACCCCCCGCGTTTTGCGCATTTCCCGCTGCTTATGGGACCTGATGGGCGCAGACTGGCCAAACGCCATGGCGGAATCGCGATTTCCGAGCTTCGCGGACGCGGGGTCGCACCGGAGCGGATTATCGGCTGGCTGGCCTGGATCTGCGGACTGATTCCGGGACCGGATCCTGTAACGCCGCAGCAGCTCATTCCATCGTTCCGGCTGGAGCATATCCGGACCGGCAACATAGTTGTTGCCGCCCGCGATCTGGATATTCTGCTGCACTGATCCTGTAAACAGAATGCAAAACAGCAGCCGTAGACAATCGGCTGCTGCTCTTTACCTATTTTAACTCCTGTAGTTGGTTTGCGTCACAGCTCTTGGAATCCAGCCCCGGTTTCTTGCGTCCCACAGCATTCAGGTTAACCTGCCGTAAATCCGGTCACTGTATTCCGCAAACGCAGGATTGCTGTTCAATCCGCGCCGCTGCAACAACTCCCGCAATTTAAGCTGCTTGGCGTTCAGCTGGGACTTCAAAGCTTCCCGCTCTTCGTCCATACATACCGACAGCATCTCCTCCAGCCTGACGCATTCCTGCTGCACCGCCAGTTCTTCCGGAAGAACCCCCGCATTTTTTAAAATTTTAAATGACATCCGCAGCTCTTCGGGGACACCCGACAGATCTTCGAGCTCCAGCGGTTTGCCGCTGCCCGGGAGATTGTCGAATTCGCCTTCCCGCATCGCTTCAAGAATACGCTGTTCCGCCAGCCAAGGCATGATGGACATGCGGACTCCCTCCTTTTTCCCCGGACTGCAGCTGTTATTTCCCCCTCGTCCGGAGCGTATTGTAACCCTGTTCACCATAAGGCGACAGCGTCTCCAGCCATTTGGCTTCCATATCCGGCAGCTGCTTGCGGTATTTGTTCAAATCGGCCGTTTGCTCCACATGCTCTTCCTCCGGCTTAATCTGCTCCAAGATTTCAAACCGGAACGCCTCTTCGCCAAAAGCCTTCCAGTCCGCCTGCATGTCCTTATTATCGTGCAGTCCGGCGTCAAGCATAAACTTGTGGCGGTTCCAGATGCCATCCAGATTCATGCTGCTGCCGACCAGCATTTTGCCGTTAACCGTATTATACAGCTTAAATACCCCCATCGGTCTATGCGAATGTGCGTATTCGTAACCGATTTCCTTGCGTTTTGCTTTTTCCATCATTATGTTCCTCCTTATTTCAACTTCTGTAAACTTCAATTTGCTGCCCATCAAAAAAACCGCATTTACAAACGAACCCAATACCGGCTGCCGTCCGGTTCCCGGTCAATCAGTCCGTAGTCGATCATATAACGCCTGAGGGTGACATAATCGGGAAAAGCCTCCTTCAGCACGCTGTTGATCTCTTTCTCCGTATAGGTTCTTCCCGGCTCAAAGCGCTTCAGCAAATGGCGCAGGATAGCCGCCTTCCGCTTCTGCTTTTTTGGAAATTCGGACAGTGGTCCCTCCGGGCCTTCTTTAAAATAAAACCAAATGATCTCTTCGTTTTCTTTCTCCGTGATCGCTAGCCGTTCATCGGCAACAGAGGCGGTCCGGGGGAACGTCACAAACTGGGGAGCCGCGCTCTCTTCCTCAGAGAGCTCCATCACTGCCAAAAATAACTTGGCCTGTTTGGCTTTCTCCCTCAGCGTGAACCGATGGTTGCGCACAGTCGACGTGCTGCCGATACCAAGCGCTCTGGCCGCTTCGGCATCTCCGGTTCCTTGGCGGAACGCCTGCAGCAGACCTTTTTGCAGCTCGGTTAGCCCGGTCTGCTTTTTATCCAGGCCCAGCAAATATTCAAACATGGAGCCATGCGCCTCCGTCAGATGGAGCGACGCATATTTCTCCGCATCACAAAAAACCGGTCCATGTTTATAAATCAATCCCTTTTCAAAGGATTCTCCGCAGATCAAACACACACAAAACTGGTCGCGGCCCCGTTCCTCCCAGACCCATCCCCGTTTCAATTCCTCAATGGATGCTTTCCAAAACCGTTCGGAAATTGCACTTGCCTCTTTTGGTTCCGACACTTCATCACCTGCTCTTTAAATCGAATATACTAAACAATATAACACCACATCTATTTTTTATCAAATGAATAGTGTATTTGTCTATTTTTTTCTTGAATAAATGGATAGTTGATTCTAATATTTGTGTGCATAAAAAAACGCCTTTGAAAAGGCGAGCCTCTGCATTTGCAGCTAGTTCAAGTTTAATCGGGCAGAAAGTACAAGGATTATTCTCTTTAGAAAAGGCAGGAACAAAAGTGGCAGATGCGGTCGTAATCAATGGTACGGCATACGTTCCCATACGAGCGGTATCTGACGCAGCGGGAATTGAATTGACTGTAGAGGGAAAACGTATCCTTATTCAAGAGAAATTAGTGGATGGGTTGAGCGTATCCGATCAAATAAAGGCTACTAAAATTTTGGAAATCAAAATGAATATCGAAAAATGGACGAATGAAATTGAGAAGACCCAATCTGATCTGTCAGCCGAGAAAGCAAAACTAAACCGTGCCGCGACCGCTGGAGAAAGGGAGAGCATCACCTCTACCATAAAGAAGCTAACCGCTGAATTAGAGATTATGAATAATCTCGTTACTCGAGCGAAAACCGATCTAGCCAAGCTTCAAAATAATTAAACCAACGACAGAGGGCTCTCCACACGGTGGGCTCTTTTTCCTGCTAAGAAAGAAATTCACGGTGTACGGCTTATTGAAGCTCTGGAATCGTGTGACGGTCCAGGTGTGAATTCAAAGTGTAGCGGGTTTCCCCGTGCATCGACCACGGCATGAATCTTGGTCGTTAATCCGCCCCGGGAACGTCCGATTGCTTGCTTTGCCCCCTTTTGCGCCGGCCCTATGCTGATGGACTCGGATTATGGTTGCACCCACATCCTCATCTGCTCAAAGTCCGGCTCAATGGTAACGTTCTTCAGGATTTCATCCCATCCCAGATTCTCGCCTTTTGTAGCCGCCACAGAAAGTAGGGGTACAAGTTCACGGACTGAGGATGCCTTATTTGCTGATTATCCCGTGTTTTGGCAAAGTTGCGGACTCAGAATCACCTATTTACGCGGAGAAGCCATCGTTTGGATGTTTTCGGTACGAATAACGGAACTGGAGTCCGTCAGGCATACCAAAACCCGAGAATTTCAGAAATAACGGCCGCTGGGTCCGGAAAGACCTCTGTGTCGTGTTCTAAAGAGCTCGGTATCGTGTTCTAAAGAGCTCGGTATCGTGTTCTGTGGTGATCCGCTGCGGGTGTGTCACAGGAGAGGATTCGTAGATCGATCTGACAATAAACAGGTGTAGATCCAGGGCTGATCGCATTTCGTAACCCATCACGAAATTTGACTGACCCTTATTTCCTTAATTTACAGTTTGCGTACACACCCTAATTAAAAAAAGAACAAGCCGTGGCCTGTTCTTTTTTCAGTCACTCTCACGTTTTGTTCATTTCGGCTATAACAGCGACAGCGATTCCGCTCCGGCAATCACGTTTTATACGCTGAGGATATCCGTTATTCCAGCCGTCCATCGCCTTTTGTTTGCTCAAGATAACAGTGATTCCGCACCATCGATCACAATTTGCGCCCCCGTGATATGCACGGATTCATCTGAACCCAGAAAAGCAACCAGGTCCGCCACATGCTCAGGTTTGCCCGGGCCGTCCGCGAGCGGTTGCGCGCCTTCAGGGAACTCGATTGGGATTACGATTTGTTCAATCTCTTCGCTCATCTCGGTTGTTTCGTCAATATTCGTGGAGATTGCTCCGGGGCATATCACGTTCACCCGGATTTTGAATTTGGCGAGTTCAAGCGCAGCCATTTTGGCAAAAGCAACTTGCCCGGCCTTCGTAGTGCTGTAAGGAGACCAGCCGAAGCTGGTAAACCGAGTATTGCCGTTGATGGAGCTGGTAATGACAATACTTCCTTTCCCGCGTGCCTTCAGATGCGGAATCGTATATTTCAGCGTTAAAAAGGTTCCGGTCAAATTCACCCGCAGCGTCTGTTCCCAATCGGCCAGAGACAAGTCTTCAATCGGTCCAACCACGCCGTTGATCCCGGCATTGGCAAACACCATGTCCAGACCGCCGAACTGTTCCACCGTCCGGCGAACCGCCTCTTCCATCCGCTCAGGGTCCGACGTGTCAACGTCAATTGCCAGTGCGCATCCTTCACGCATCCGGTTCAGCTGGCGTTCCAGTACCGAAGTGCGCTCATTCACAAGATCGAACAGGCCGACACAAGCGCCTTCGCGGGCCAGCTGAATCGCTGCCGCCCTTCCGATTCCCGAGCCCGCGCCGGTCACAATTGCGATTTTTCCCGCATAACGCTGTTTTTTACTGGTAGGGCTCATATGTAATCTCTCCTTCACGGTTTTGATGGGTGGGTTATGTCTCAAGATTACCCAAATGCCCCTTCCTTTAAATCAGTGTGTGCAAAAAATTGCACAGCGCGCAGCAGCATCGGTTGTTGGATGCTTAATGAAAGAAACACGTGATTTGCTCTGTGGCACTGTTATCCTTATTGTTTACTACCTAACTAAAGTCTAGTACTTATTTGAATTTTTCACATGATTTAATAGTTATACAATGAAATTTTTATAAATCTCCGCCACCATAAACACCAGCTATTCCCAAACGTAAACGCGGTTATTATTAACGCAAGACAAAAAAGCCAGCCTCTTGCGGCTGGCTTTGATGATGGTGGAGCCGAAACGTGGCTTGGCAAATCCACAATTCGCAGTCGGCGTTTTGAAAGTTTTTTTGGGGGGAAGCCAAGCTTAGCTGACCAGCTTCAAGCCAACAACGGCAAAAATAATTCCAAGAATGCAGCTGATACGAAGCCAGCTTTTCGATTCCTTAAAAAATATCATTCCAACAATAGCAGCCCCCACTGTTCCAATTCCTGTCCAAACTGCATAAGCAGTCGCCAGCGGTATTGTTCCCATTGCCCCGACAAGAAGATTGAAGCTTAGGACGAACCCGCCTATGAGGATGATGTTATTGGTCCAGTTATTATTTTTAGCTACGCGTTTAATACCGATTACCCCGATAACCTCCAGCAATCCAGCCGCAATAAGCATCATCCAATCCATCAGGCTTCACTTCCATTGCTCGATAATTTCAAGCCGATGATACACGCTAACAGCAATAAGATGAAAATAATCCGCAATATACTGACGGTACCGCCAGACATCACCATTTCCACAATCGTAGTCCCCAAAGTTCCCATCCCTGCAAACACAGCGTATACCGTTCCAACCGGCAATGCCTTGGCAGCTTTAATAATTAAATCAAAGCTTGTCAATAGGGAGACAAGAACGACAATGCTGGGAATACCCTCGTATTTGAAGCCACTTGCCCATACGATCTCCAATAGTCCGCCTAAGAGTACATAAGTCCATGCTCTTGCCTCACTTATTCGCTTATCCGTTGTAACTGTCATTGCCGTCTCCTTCCTGTAAGTGATGCAGATAATAGTCAACAATTCGATCGATATGATCCATTACTTCTGCATCCATTCCGTAAACCTTTGTTTCCATTCCTTCTTCAGGGCGAATTAATGACCAATACTTATCAATGAGTTGCTCGTCCTGCTGAAACCATTCCATAGAGATTTCTATGATTTGTGCCGCAAGCTTCTGAGAAATGATAGAGGAAGGGGATTCGTGCATATGCTCCTTGACCTTTCGCATCAGCTTCGTCCACTCCATGCTTCGTGGATCGTTTGAACTCAGATCCGGCAAGTTTTTAATAATATTAATTTCATGATCCGAAAAATGCTGGGTTAAAAAGGTTTCTCTAGCCTCTGAGGGGGATTGCAGTGACCTAATGAAAAGAAAGATATCCTCCGTTTCGATCTTCCCTTTCATTTCAAAGGCATTTCTTGCTGTCTGCAACAACTTCGCCATCTCATCCAGACGTTTCCTTTCTTTTGCAATAGCATCCAACTCAAAATCCAAATAATCTCTCCATCGTTGCTCCTGTGAATCCTTCCCTGTAGACAACATTTCCTTGATCGACGCCAGCGTAAAGCCTAGCTCCTTCAATGCAGCTATATGCTGGAGTACTCTAATCTCCTCATTTGAATAGTACCGATAGCCCGAATCAGCTACCTTGGCAGGTTTTAGTAATCCAATCTCGTCATAGTATCTCAGTGTTCTTATAGATATATTTGTATTCTTGGACAACTCCCCAATGCTGTACATAATGACCCACCTCTCAAAATCAAGTATATAGTCTCCGGTATACGTGAGAGTCAAGTTTATTTGGAAATATCCTTAAATAAATTTGGATTTACAAGTGAGATGAAAAGTAAAACTCCACAATGAGATAATGTTAAAAAAACCCGCGCCAGCTCAAAGGCCGGCGCGGGGTTCCGCTGCTCGTATTTCAACATTCCATTATGGATTTACGTTTCTTCTGTCTGTTCGTTCTCCGAAATAAGTCCCGCGAACAGCGCACCCACGAACTGCTCGGAATCAAATGGCTGGAGATCGTCGATCTTTTCGCCGAGGCCAACCAGCTTGACCGGAAGGTTCATTTCCTGCCGGATGGCGACCACGATGCCGCCTTTAGCCGTTCCGTCAAGTTTCGTCAGGACGAGACCGGTTACGCCGCTTTTTTCGCCAAACAACTTGGCTTGGGTCAAGGCGTTTTGTCCGGTTGTCGCGTCCAGCACCATCAGCACCTCATGCGGGGCCCCTGGAATTTCCCGCTGGATGACGCGGAAAATTTTGTTCAGCTCCTCCATCAGGTTGCTTTTGTTCTGCAGCCGGCCTGCCGTGTCGCACAGCAGTACGTCCACGCCGCGCTGCTTGGCCGCTTGGACCGCGTCGTACATAACGGCCGCCGGATCGGAGCCTGCCTGCTGCTTGATGACGTCGACGCCGGCCCGTCCGCCCCAGACCTCAAGCTGCTCGATCGCTCCGGCGCGGAAGGTATCGCCCGCGGCCAGCAGCACTTTTTTCCCCTGCTGCTTGTAGCGGTGCGCCAGCTTGCCGATCGTGGTGGTTTTGCCGACGCCGTTAACGCCAACAAACAAAATCACCGTAATCCCGTCCGGATTTTCTTTCAGCTGGTTGTCGTCGTCGCCGCGGAGCAGCTCCATCAGCTTGCTGGAGAGGATCGGCTGCAGCTGGGCCGCGTCTTCGATCCGCTGCTTTTTCACTTCCGCCCGCAGCTCCTCCACAAGCGTCATCACCGTATTTACGCCAACGTCCGCGCCGATGAGGATTTCTTCCAGCTCCTCGTAGAACTCCTCGTCGATTTTTTTGCGGCGGATAATCAGGTCCGAGACCTTCTCGACGAACCCTTTCCTTGTTTTCTCCAGGCCGTCGCGGAAGCTTTTTGTTACACTTTCCGTTTTCCCGGCGATGCTTTCTTTAAGTTTGCGAAAAAAACTCATCGTCTACGCTCCTCCGTATATGACCCGCATCTGCCGCGAAGTCCTTCTATTGTATGATCACCGGATTGCCGGGCCGGCTATCCATCCTTTAGGCGATTTCCGCTTCTTCATCCTCCAGCCGGACGGAAACCAGCTTGGACACGCCGCCTTCCTCCATTGTTACGCCGTACAGCACATCGGCTTCCTCCATCGTACCTTTGCGGTGCGTCACGACGATAAACTGCGTCTGTTCGCTAAACTCCCGTAAGTACTGGGCAAACCGCACCACATTGGCTTCGTCGAGCGCCGCTTCCACCTCGTCCAGCACGCAAAACGGTACTGGTTTGACCTGCAAAATGGCAAACAATAGCGCCATCGCTGTCAGCGCCCGCTCGCCGCCGGACAGCAGCTGCAGGTTTTGGAGCTTTTTGCCTGGCGGTTGGGCGACGATATCAATCCCCGTATCCAGCATATGCTCCGGATCAAGCAGGACCAGATCGGCCCGTCCTCCGCCAAACAGCTTGGTAAATACCGTGCCGAACTCTCTGCGGATTGCATCAAACGTCGTCTTGAAGCGCTTGGACATCTCGTCTTCCATCTCGCGGATCACTTGGTACAGCGTTGTTTTCGCCTCCACCAGGTCGTCTTTCTGTCCGCTCAGGAACGTGTAACGTTCATGTACACGCTGATATTCGTCGATCGCCCCTAGGTTCACCTCGCCGAGCGCCGAAATTGAACGCTTTAACCGCTGAACTTCAGCCTGGGCGGCCGGAACGTCGTCCGGTACAGGGTACCGCTGTTTCGCCAGCTCGTAGCTCAGCTCGTAATCATCCCGCAGCTTGCGCAAAATGTTCTCCAGCTCGACATCCATCCGTCCTACAGCCACTTCCGTCTGCCGGAGCTGCTCTTCCACCGTACGCAGCGCCTGCCGCTGGTCTTTGGTTTGTCCTTCCTCCTGCTCCAGCTTCCGCGTCAAAGCCGCCCGTTCCGCACGGCCAAAATCGAGTTTGCCCGCGGTTTCTTCCTTTTTCAGCCGCCAAGCGTTTAAATCCTCCAGCTGTTTGACCGCTTCCTGCGCATTCCGCTCAAGGTCCTGCTCAATGGTGTTCAGCAGATTGCGGTTCTGGCGCAGCTCTTTTTCCTGCGAACCCGCGTCGCTGCGCAGCCGCCGAAGCTGTTCCTCCAGTGAAAAAACCTCCTGGTCCAGCTTGCCCTCGGCCACCTTTTTGCCGGTCAGCTGGCTCTGGAGCGCTTCCTTAGCGGACTCGCTCGCTTTGCGTTCGGATTCCGCACTGCGGATGCTCGCATGCGCCTCCTGCTCCTGAAGCTCCAGCTGCTCCAGCTCCCGGACGGCCTTCAGCCGAGCTTCATCCAGCTGCTTCACTTCGTCCATGTATCCGGTGCGCTGGGCGCCGGCGCTGTCGACCTGGTCCTGCACATGCCGCAGCTCCTGCTCCAGCTGCTTAAGGTCGCCCGCGGCCTGCTGTTCTTCCAGCCGCTTCTCGTCGCCCGCACGGCGCAGCTCGTCCAGCTTCAGATCAGACGCCTCCTGCTCCGCGCGCAGCTTCGACATGCCCTGCTTCAGCTTCACAATCTGCCGTTCGGTCTCCTGAATCTCCTCCGACAGCTGATCGAGCTGGCGTTTGCGGCCCAGCAGGCTGCTGTTCTTCTTGTGCTGGCTGCCGCCTGTCATCGAACCGCCGGCATTCACCACATCGCCTTCCAGCGTGACCACCCGGAAGCGGTATTGGCACCGCGCGGCAATCCGGTTCGCCTGTTCCAGCGTCTCGGCGATCACCACGTTGCCGAGCAGGCTGCCGACAATGCTGGCATACTTCGGATCATGTCCTACCAGGTCGGCGCCGATGCCGACAAAACCTTCCGCTCCTTCAATCGTCTGCCGCTCGCTGCCCGAGATTTGGCGCGGTCGAATCACATCCAGCGGCAGGAAGGTAGCGCGTCCCAGCTGCCGCTGCTTCAGGAACTGAATCGCCTGTCTGGAGACGGCTTCATTGTCCATAACCACATGCTGCAGCGATGCGCCAAGCGCCGTCTCAATCGCGGTTTCCAGCTTCTCGGGCACCGAAATCAGCTCGGCGACCGCACCGTGCACACCGCTCAGCTGGCCTTTGCGCGAAGCCTTCAGCACTTCCTTGACCCCCAGCATAAAGCCGTCGAAGTCTTCTTGCATTTCCTTCATCGTCTCTTGCCGGGAGACCTGGGCTTCCCGCTTCTGCTCCCATTTGCGCAGTGAGCTTTGGGTTTCCTCCAGCAGCTTGCGGCGGCTGCTTGCCTGCTCGCTTTCCGTGATATAGCCGCTGCGGAGGCTGTTCAGCTCCTCGCCTAGCTTCTTAATCCGCGTTTCCAGCGCCTTGCGGGCTGCAAGCAGCTCCTGGTGCTTCTTGTTCCACTTGTCGCCTTCTTCCTGGCTGCGGGAAGCCCGGCGCTCCAGCGCTTCTTTTTGCTGGTCGGCATAACGGATTTCGTTGCGCGCCTGCGCCATCTGGTTCATCAGCTCCAGCAGGCCGCTTTTCAGCGTTTCTTCCTTGCTCTGGCTAATTTCACCAGCCATGCCTTCCAGCTTGCGCTCTTCTTCCTGGATTTCGAGCCGCAGCGCTTCCAGCGCTTCCTTTGCCTGCTGCAGCTTACGCTCCAGATCGGCCAGCTCGCGTTGTCTGCCTTCGGACCGTTCGCCCACTGACCCCAGCGTCGCCAGCAGCTGCTCCCGGTTGCTCTCCAGATTGCGCCGGCGTTCCTTCAGCAGCTCGCCGTAGCCTTCCGCTTTCTCGTACGCCTCGCTGCAGCGCAGCAGTTCTTCCTGCTGGCGTTCGAGCTGCTCTTCCAACGCGCGCAGCGCGGATCGTCCGCTCTCCAGCTTCGCATCATGCGCGGACACGACGGTGGAGAGCTCCAGCTGCTCGCTTTTGAGACGTTCGAGTTTGGCGTTGCCTTCCTGCCAGGCGGTGTGAATGCCTTCAATCTGGTGCACATAAACCGAAATTTCTTTATGCTTCAGTTCTTCCCGTAAACTCTTGTAGCGAATCGCCTTTTCGGATTGATCCTTCAGCGGGCCGATCTGATCTTCCAGTTCGGAGATCAAATCATGGATCCGGAGCAGATTTTGCTCGGTTTCATCCAGCTTGCGTCCGGCGTCTTTTTTGCGGGATTTGTATTTCACGATCCCCGACGCCTCTTCAAAGATTCCCCTCCGGTCCTCTGACCGTGTGCTGAGAATCTCCTCGATACGGCCTTGTCCGATGATGGAATACGCCTCGCGTCCAATCCCGGTGTCCATGAACAGCTCCGTAATATCTTTCAGCCGGCAGGCCTGTTTGTTAATTAAGTATTCACTGTCTCCGCTGCGGTGTACGCGCCGGGTCACGGTCACTTCGCTAAAATCCAGCGGAAGCGCATGGTCGGCGTTATCCAGCGTCAGGGACACTTCGCCATAGTTGACCGCCTTGCGGGCGTCGCTGCCGGCAAAAATAATGTCTTCCATCTTGCCTCCGCGCAGCGATTTGGCGCTCTGCTCGCCAAGCACCCAGCGGATCCCGTCGGAAATATTGCTTTTGCCGCTCCCGTTGGGACCGACCACGGCGGTAATGCCGCGGACAAACTCCATTTCCGTCTTGTCGGCAAACGATTTAAAGCCCGACAGTTCAATCCGTTTCAAAAACATACCTAGACAATCACCTCTGCCCTATTATACCACAGCCTGACCGCGGGCTAATATGCGTAAAACCCGCTGCAGAACCGCCTGGCAAACTCTAATTTTACACAGCCGTCCTATGCTCTCGGCTTCTAAGCTCCGGCTGGAGTGTAGCTCTACTTCAATGCCAGTCCAGTCCCCTGCCAAGCCCCCGTGACGCCCCTGCGCAGAAAAAAAGCAACAACGTCTGCCCGCGCCCGCACGGCGCCGCAGTCCGTTGTTGCTCCCGCATGTTTATGCCTCAGCACACAGCTTGTCCCTTAAGAACCGCTGTCTTTCAGCTCGTTCAACGCTCCCGCCGCCGCCTGCTGCTCCGCTTCCTTCTTGGAGCGGCCCGTACCGCGTCCCAGTGATCGGCTGCCCATAAACACCTCGGATACAAACTCCCGTTCATGAGCAGGGCCCCGTTCCTCTACGATCCGGTATTCAAGCGATCCCATGCCGTGATGCTGGATCAGCTCCTGCAGCTCGGTCTTGAAGTCGCTCATCTGCATCTGCAGCTTCCCGTCCGTCTCGACGAGCGGGAAGACGTACCGGTTCAGGAAATCGCGGACCGCGTCCAGTCCCTGATCCAGGTAAAGCGCTCCCACGAAGGACTCGAACACATCGGCCAGCAGCGCCGGCCGTGTCCGTCCTCCTGTCAGCTCCTCGCCTTTGCCGAGGAGAACAAATTTGCCGAAGTTTAAGTTCTCCGCAAATTTGACCAGCGAGGGCTCGCAGACAATCGCAGCCCTCAGCTTGGTCAATTCCCCTTCCGGACGGTCCGGCAGAAGGTTGTACAAATATTCGGACACCGTAAGCTCCAGCACGGCGTCGCCCAGGAACTCCAGGCGCTCATTATCCTGATGCTGATGAAAACGGTGCTCGTTAACGTATGAAGCGTGGGTAAAGGCCTGCTTCAGCAGCAATAGATCGTGAAATTTGATTTGAAGTTGAGTTTGAAGTTGCTTCAGATCTCCATTCACCGCACAGTCCCCTTACTGGTTGAATTTTTTCAAGATCACGGTTGCGTTATGTCCGCCAAAACCAAAGGAATTCGACATTACAATATTGAGGTCCGCTTCACGCGGCACGTTTGGCACGTAGTCCAGATCGCATTCCGGATCCGGGTTCTCCAAGTTGATCGTAGGGGCAATGATCCCCTTCTGAAGCGACAGGGCGCAGATGATCGCTTCCACCCCGCCGGCAGCGCCAAGCAGATGGCCTGTCATCGATTTGGTTGAGCTGATCGCCACTTTGTAGGCGTGGTCGCCCAGCGTCTTCTTCACAGCGGTCGTCTCCGACTTGTCGCCTACCGGTGTGGACGTTCCGTGTGCGTTGATGTAATCGATCTCCTCCGGCTGAATGCCGGCGTCACGGATCGCCATCTTCATGCAGCGGGCCGCGCCGTCCGGATCGGGATCGGTCATATGGTGGGCGTCGCCGCTCAGACCATAGCCAATCACTTCGCCGTAAATATGCGCGCCGCGTTTCTGGGCATGCTCCAGCGATTCCAGAATCAAAATGCCGGCGCCTTCGCCCATTACGAACCCGTCGCGGTCAACATCAAAAGGACGGCTGGCTTTCTCCGGCTCTTCATTGCGGGTGGACATCGCCCGCATTGCGCAGAATCCGGCCATGCCGGTGGGTCTGATTGTCGCTTCCGCGCCTCCGCAGATCATCGCGTCCGCGTCCCCGCGCTGAATGATGCGGAAAGAGTCGCCAATTGAATGGCTTCCTGTCGCGCACGCCGTAACCTGCGTTGTATTGGGTCCTTTAGCACCGAGATTGATGGAGAGCTGGCCGGATCCCATATTGGCAATCATCATAGGAATAAAAAACGGGCTGACGCGTTTCGGGCCTTTCTCGAGCAGCAGGTTATGCTGGTCTTCCCAGGTGCCGAGACCGCCGATGCCGGAGCCAACCGAAACCCCGATCCGTTCGGCATCAATGTTCTCACCGATGGTCAGGCCGCTGTCTTTGAGGGCTTGTTCACCCGCAAAGACCGCAAACTGTACAAACCGGTCCATCTTGCGGGCTTCCTTACGCCCGAACAACGCTTCCGCGTCAAAATCCTTAATGGATGCGGCAATCCGGGTCGGATAATCGCTGACATCAAATGCTTCGACTTCGGAAACGCCCGATTTGCCCTGCATCAGACTGTCCCACAGCGTTTCCTTGTCTTTTCCCAGCGAAGTTATTACACCCATGCCGGTAACAACCACTCTATGACTCAAACGAATTCACCTCATCTGTAGACTTAAAAGAGCTCTTTCAATCTATGGATCACGCCGTCACGGCGGCGTCTGCCGCCAGCGGCCTGTCATTTTCTCAAGTTAGCGCTTGTCCGCGTGAAGCCTGGCGGTTCATGATACATCCAGGCATGAATAGAGGAGAAGTCCCGCCTACAAGCAGAACGGGACCTCTTTACATGCTATGACCTAGGTATGAGATTGTATGTAATTCACAACTTCACCCACGGTCGTAATCTTCTCTGCATCTTCATCAGAGATTTCCATATCGAATTCATCTTCAAGTTCCATGACCAATTCTACTACGTCGAGAGAATCAGCACCCAGATCGTCTTTGAAAGACGCTTCCAGTGTAACTTCCGCTTCGTCGGCGCCTAAGCGGTCAACGACGATGCGCTTTACACGCTCCAATACATCGGACATTCCGGTTCACCTCCTCTTAGGGTATTATACGAGATATGCAATCAAAATACCATAGAGCTTCAAAATCGCGTTATCCTCTTGAAAAACCCAGTATTCACGCGGTTTTGAAGCCTGCTGCTACATGTGCATCCCGCCGTCGACGTGCAGCGTCTGCCCCGTCATATACGCTGCTCCTTCCGAAGCAAGGAACAGCGCGGCCATGCCAATGTCCTCCGGAGCGCCCAGCCGGGACAGCGGAATTCCTTTGACCAGCTCTTCCCGGACGTTCTCGGGAAGCTCGCGGGTCATATCCGTGTCGATGAATCCCGGAGCGATGCAGTTGACCGTAATCCCCCGCGATGCCAGCTCGCGTGCGGCGGATTTCGTCAGGCCGATAATGCCCGCTTTGGCAGCCGAATAGTTCGCTTGCCCGGGATTGCCGGTAACGCCGACGACGGAGGAAATGTTGATAATCCGGCCGTAGCGCTGCTTCATCATCGGGCGGGTAACCGCTTTGAGGCAGTTAAATACGCCTTTCAGATTCGTTTCGATTACCTGGTCAAATTCTTCTTCTTTCATGCGCATAATCAGGTTATCACGCGTAATTCCCGCGTTGTTAACCAGAATATCGATGCGTCCCCATGCGTTTAAGACTTCCTTGACAAGCGTTTCGGCCTGTTCGGAGCTGCCTACGTTCCCCTGGACCGCAAACGCCTCGGAGCCGCGTTCCTCGATCAGCCGGACCGTTTCCAGCGCGGCGCTTTCTCCGCCGGCATAGTTTACCGCCACCTTAACGCCCTGTTCGGCAAGGGCCAAAGCAATGCTCCGCCCAATCCCGCGTGAAGCGCCGGTAACAAGAGCCGTCTGGCCCTTCAATGCTGCGAACATAAGTTGTACTCCTCTCCTGCTGCCGCGGGTTACTATTCGAAGCCCCGCGCGCTTTCCAGACTGTTAACGCTGATGACCTTGACGTTTTTGTCGATCTTGCGGATCAGTCCCGCGAGTACCGTGCCGGAGCCAATCTCGACAAAAGTGTCGACTCCAAGCGCGATCAGCCGTTCCACGCTGTCCTGCCAGAGAACCGGCGAATAGACCTGACGGACAAGCAGTCCCCGGATTTCTTCCTCGTCGGTTACCGGCTCCGCCGTCACATTGGCGATCACCGGCACCTGCGGCGCGCGGAAGACCGTGCCCTGCAGCTCCGAACCGAGGCGTTCCGCAGCTTCCTTCATCAGCGAGGAGTGGAAAGGTCCGCTGACCTCCAGCGGAATCGCCCGTTTGGCGCCCGCTTCTTTGACACGGGCAACGATCGCGGCCACGCCCTCTGCCGACCCGGAAACAACGATTTGACCCGGGCAGTTGACATTGGCGAGCTCTACCTGTCCGTCCGTCTCCGAGACGGACCGGCACAGCTGCGCAAGCGCTTCGCGTTCCGCGCCCAGCACTGCGGCCATTGCGCCTTGTCCTCCGGGTACGGCTTCTTCCATAAACTGTCCGCGCAGGCGGACAAGCTTCACGGCATCGCGAAACTCCAGCACGCCGGCGGCTACCAGAGCGCTGTACTCGCCAAGGCTGTGCCCGGCCGTGTAATCGGGACGGATGCCCCGGCTTTTCAGCGCCTCAAGGTAGGCGATGCTTGCCGTCAGCAACGCCGGCTGCGTGTTAACGGTCTGCTTCAAATCGGATTCCGGTCCTTCAAAAATCAGCCGGCTCAGCGGAAATCCAAGCGCCTCATCGGCCTGTTCAAACACCGCACGGCTTTCAGGCAGCGTTTCGTATACGTCTTTGCCCATTCCTACCGCTTGCGCGCCTTGGCCCGGGAAGACAAATGCTGTTTTGCTCATAATCTGTCCTTTCTTTCGCCTTTCGCACATCGCTATTCACAGCAGGCTCCAGACCCGTTGTCACAGCGATCCGCTTCGGGAATAAGGGGATCTGTTGGATTTTTAAGCCTACCACACGAGCACGGAAGCGCCCCAGGTAAGACCGCCGCCGAAGCCGACCATCAGCACATGGTCGCCTTCTTTCATCCGGCCTTCCTCCGCCGCTTCAACAAGCGCAAGCGGGATGGACGCGGCGGACGTGTTGGCGTATTTGTCAACATTCACAACCACCTTTTCCGGCGGCAGCTCCAGCCGCTGCATTGCGGACTGGATGATGCGGATATTGGCTTGGTGCGGGACAAACAGGTCGATATCGGTTTTGTCCAGCCCGGCCTTCTCCAGCACCTTTTCCGTGGCGGTTCCCATAACGCGGACGGCGAATTTAAACACTTCGCGGCCGTTCATATAAATGTAGTGTTTTTTATTGTCTACTGTTTCTTGGGAGGCCGGCAGACGCGAACCGCCGCCTTCCAGCTTCAGCAGACCGCCTCCTGCGCCTTCCGCACCCAGGTCGAAGGACAGGAAACCTCTGCCTTCCGGCACTTCGCCAAGCACCACGGCGCCGGCACCGTCGCCGAACAGCACGCAGGTGTTGCGGTCGGTGTAGTCAGTAATACGGGATAAAGTATCGGCGCCGATGATAAGCGCATTATTATACATACCGTTCTGGATGAAACCTACCGCTGTAGCTAGGCTGTATACGAACCCGGAGCACGCCGCCGAGAGGTCAAACGCCGCCGCCCCTTTTGCGCCCAGCTTATCCTGCAGGATGCATGCCGTCGAAGGAAACGCGGTGTCCGGCGTAATGGTCGCTACGATAATAAGGTCAAGATCTTCAGGCGCAAGCCCGGCCGATTCCAGCGCGGCAAGCGAAGCTTTATAAGCAAGATCCGAGGTAGCCTCTTCCGGAGCCGCGATATGGCGCTCCCGGATGCCTGTCCGGCTTACAATCCATTCGTCGTTTGTATCCACCATTTGTTCCAAATCGCTGTTTGTCAAAATTTTTTCGGGCACATACTTTCCGGTCCCGATAATGCCCACCGGCCGAAGCTGTTTCATATCGTCACTCACTTCCCGCTAATTTCCTTGGATATGCTTGGTACAAGGCCGGATTCAAGGGCGATCCGCGCCTGTCTGATGGCATTTTTGACGGCATTGCCGTCGGATGAACCGTGGCCCTTGACGACCAGGCCGCCGAGGCCAAGCAGCGGCGCACCGCCGTGTTCCTTGTAATCCAGCTTGCCTTTTAGCCCGCGCAGCTCATTCATCAAGAGCGCCGCGCCCATCTTCGTCTTCAGCGAACGGCCAAACTGCTCCTTAAGCAGTGAAAAAATAGCTCCAGCCGTTCCTTCCAGTGACTTGAGCAGGATATTTCCCGCAAAACCGTCGCATACCAGCACGTCGCAGGCTCCGGTCAGCACGTCCCGCGCTTCCACGTTGCCGACAAAATGAATGCCGTTCAGCTGCTCCAGCAGCGGGTACGCCGCTTTGGTCAGTTCGTTGCCCTTGCCCGGCTCCGTGCCGACGTTCAGCAGCCCGACACGCGGTTTGGCCAAGCCGTGAACCTTGTTCCGGTAGATGCTGCCCATCAAGGCGTATTGCGCCAAATGTTCAGGTTTCGCGTCCATATTGGCGCCAAGATCCAGCGCCAGCACGCCAACATCGTCCAGCGTCGGAATCATCGGTGCAAGCGCCGGCCGCTCAATGCCTTCCATCCGTCCGACGACAAGCAGGCCGGTCGTCATCAGCGCGCCGGTATTGCCCGCCGAAATCATGGCTGCTGCTTCGCCTTCCCGCACCATACGTCCGGCGACAACCATGGACGAATCCTTTTTGCGCCGAACCGCTTTAACGGGTTCCTCGTCCGATCCAATCTTATCCGCCGCATGGCGAACCGTGACGTTGGAAGGTTTCGTTCCAAGGAGCGGGGAGAGCACCGCCTCATCTCCGACCAAAACGATCTCCGTATCCTTCCATTCCGCGGCCGCGGACAACGCTCCCTCCACATTGCAAGCGGGAGCGTTGTCCCCGCCCATGGCGTCAATGGCGATTTTCACTGCCGTTTCCTCCTTCGGTGTTGTCTTCCGTGGCCGAACGGTACACCACAAAATGCCCTTGGAATACCAGTTCTTCCCCAACATAAGTCATGACATCCACTTCCGCTTTGCCTCTGCGTCTGGACGGCATTCTGACCTGCGCTTTGGCGATACACTTCTCGCCGAGCCTGACCATCCGGACAAACCGGATATCCGCCGAAGCGGTCAAAGCGATTTCGTCGTTAATCACGGCAACGGCAAGCGAATTCGCCTGGGCAAACACATGATGGCCGCGCGCAATCCCGTTGCGCGAAAAGACATGCTCTTCCTTGATTTCAAAGAGCGAAATACCGCTCCGGT
Source organism: Paenibacillus nanchangensis (assembly GCF_046543445.1). Classification (NCBI taxonomy): domain Bacteria; kingdom Bacillati; phylum Bacillota; class Bacilli; order Caryophanales; family Paenibacillaceae; genus Paenibacillus; species Paenibacillus nanchangensis. The sequence continues at coordinate 108,860 of NZ_JBHOFD010000011.1, read as the reverse complement.
CAAGCTGCAGATCCACGATATCGCCGACGACCTCGCTCGCCGGAAGAGAGCGGACCTGATCGTAGGAATGCTCGGCCATCTGCTTCATCCGTTCGCGCAGCTCGGGAATGCCGAGTTCCATCCGGTCAAGCCGGATGGTCTGGATGCTGACCTTCAGCTTGCGGGTCAACTCACGGTCGGTGACAAAGGGATTGTCCGCGATAATTTGAAGCAGCTGCCGCTGCCGTTCTTTTTTGGATAACCTTTCGATGAAGCCCACCTCCTGGCCCCCTGCTTAAGCGCTGCGTGGAGGCGACCGCCGGCCGGAATGCCGTAATCTCTCTTTTTAGAACCAGGTACTAATATGTAGTATAAAGCAACATAGACAAAAAAGAAAGTGCCGTGTGCAAAAGTTGGAGAATCGAACCAGGCTGGACTTTCCAGTCTACACAGTGTAGACTGAGCGGTGTAAGTCTATAACTTGTAGACCAAAGGAGCCGAACATCTATGCCGCATGACAATCTTACGGAATCGGAAGCAAGGTTTGCCGAACTCATTTGGAGCCGGGAACCGGTATCTTCGGGCGAGCTGGTCAAATTGTGCGAATCGGAATGGAGCTGGAAAAAATCTACCACCTACACCATGCTGAAACGCCTTGAGAGCAAGCACATCTTTAAAAACGCGGACGGTATAGTCAGTTCATTGATTCAAAAAGACGATTATTACGCCGAACAGGGCAGACGGCTCGTAGATGAGGCGTTCGGCGGCTCGCTGCCCCGTTTTTTTGCCGCATTTGCGAGAAACCGGAAGCTCAGTGAGCGGGAGATCAACGAAGTGATGCAAATGATTCGGGATCACAAGGAGGAATAAGGATGGAACTGCTGTTTCTGCAGATCCTCGAAATGAGCTTTACCGCGAGTATTGCCTTTTTTGGCGTCCTGCTGGCAAGGCTGGCGCTGAAACGGGCGCCAAAGATATTTGCTTATCTGCTGTGGTTTCTGGTATTTTTCAGGCTCGTCTGTCCTCTATCTTTCGAAAGCGGTGCCAGCTTGTACAGCCTTATTCCGTTCCAGGAGTCCGCGCTGTCAACCGCGGAGCAGCAGATAGAGAGGACTGGTAATGAAGAGATTGCTGGCGACTTGGACCGGAGCGGGAATGAGGTTTTGCCCGGGGACATGATCACAGAGGAGACAACAACTGTGAGCGTGAGCGAACGCACGAGTGTAAAAACGGCCGAAGGCAGCGAAGTATTGGAAAAGAACACCAACACCAACGTCACCCCTACCCTCCTTCCGGCTTCACTCTCTGATTCTGCGCCAGACAGTGCGTCTTCTGTCCAATATTCAAAATGGTTGACTTGGGGAACCTCCCTCTGGCTGGCCGGAGTGTTCGTTCTGCTGCTGCGAAGCGGGTTTGCCGCGCTGCGTCTTCGGCGGCGGATGCAGACCGCAAAGCTGCTAAACAGCCGGGTGTATGAATGGGACGGCTTGCGGACGCCGTTTGTGTTCGGCCTGATCCGGCCGAAAATCTGCCTGCCTTTCGGGCTGACCGGTACGGAACGCGAGTATGTGCTCATGCACGAACAGGTTCACATTCAGCGCTGGGACCATGTTGTGAAACTGCTGGCGTACGCCATCCTATGCCTGCACTGGTTTAATCCGCTCGTCTGGGCAGCCTTTCTGCTGATGTCCACGGATATGGAGTTGTCCTGCGACGAAAGTGTCGTTAAGCGAATGGGCAGCGAGATTAAACGGGATTATTCGCTGTCCCTTCTCTCCATATCGGCGGGAAAAAGTTTTTCAGACGGCACAACCTTGTCTTTTGGAGAGAATAACATCAAAGCCCGCGTCGCCAATGTTTTGAATTACAAGAAACCCGGATTCCGGGCCGTTGCGCTGTCCTTATTGGTCCTGCTGCTCGCGGGAATTTTACTGCTGAGCAACCCTCCAAAAAACGCGGCGGATGAACGGGGTTTGGCCGAAGCGTTTGTCGAGGAGAACATTCATGCTCTGGAAAAAGGACCTGCGCCTGCGCCCCGAATCACGGCAAGCCAAATTACAAAGCTTGAACACCTCCAAACCTTCGACAACCTGCTCCCCTCCCCGCTTGCGCTGTGGGAGCTGGAGTACCGGTTGAAACCCGATAGCCCGGAGCAAGCCCTTCTAAGCGGGAATCTGAACTTGGAGGATGGCTGGATAACCGAAGAGGGCAGTATGGGAAAACCAGTTCTGATTTTCAGCTATGAAGAACGTTCTCCTAAAATGATGGGTGTGCTTTACAGCAGCGGAGAAACGGGGGACTTATCGACGGAATCCGGCAGGGAGACCGCTCTGCGTAAATTTTTGGAATCGAGCGGCAGGCTGCCTCATCTATCCTATAAAGAAGGTGATCACGCCCTTGTCCTATTCCCGTTGTCGACAGGCGAAACCGCGCAGCTGCTGCTCTCTCAGCCGGCGGACGCGGGGCCAACAGGAATATGGGCGGTTGAACGCTGGAAGGACTCGAACGGCAATGAGTACCTTGTCACCCCTCAGGCGGAGGGGTCGATTACCGACTATTACAAGAATCTGCAGGCTGAGGCGGACAGCGGCAGGTCGCTTCAACTGCTCGACCGGGCCAAGGTGTCCCTTTCTTTTATCAAAGGAGAACTTGGTCAGCCCATCACGTCCGCCGATCAGCTGGAAATCCGTCATTACAGCGACGAAGCGTATGCGGCCAGTCCGGAAAGCCGGCTTACCGGCTACATTCGGACCTCCGACCTGAACAACCGCCGCATCGGTTTCGATCAGGTGGAGCGGCTAACTGACCAAGATGGCGAACGTCTGAAACGGCTTGGGATCGAGCCGGACCGGGATATGCCAAATGGCTTTTATATCCTAAATAAATATGACGTAATCGACCCTTACGAAGTGAATGCGGACGCGGTCTATGAGATTCAAGACCCTGAGGCGCCCGCCACGCTCAAACCGGTGACCGCCGCCGAATTTGCGGAACATCTATCGCGGCAATCCGGTACGGAAGCTTTGTATGTCATTACGACACAGGATGGCCGCGTGACAAGAATTACGGAACAATATCTCCCTTAACTCAAAACCATGCCGGCCGCACCAAAAAAAACAGCGCCCCACCTGTTAGGGTGAAGCGCTGTTTGCCATTAAGACTATTGTTTGATAATCTCTCTAGCCTTGTACGTTCCGCACACTTTGCATACGTGGTGAGCAAGCTTCAGTTCTCCGCATTGTTCACATTTCACCATGCCCGGCACGACCAGTTTAAAGTGAGTGCGACGTTTGTCACGGCGCGTCTTGGACGTTCTACGTTGAGGTACTGCCATGTGTTCCACCTCCTTATTCAAGTCAACCCTCATCGGGTTCTTTACATTTCGATCACTTGTTGAAAAAATCCTTCAATCCGGCAAGCCGCGGATCGATCACTGTGTTGTCGCAATCGCAAGAGCCTTCATTCAAGTTCCGTCCGCAGGTCTGGCATAGACCGCGGCAGTCCTGCTTGCACAGCACCGAGATCGGCAGATTCAGCTGAAAACTCTCCTCCACGTAGGGAACAAGATCAATCATCTCGTCCTGCACATAAATGAGGTCTTCCGCTTCCTCGTCCGGTTCCTCCGGCTGCTTCATCCACTTGAACGTTTCGTCAAACGGGATGTCCAATTCCAGTTCAACTGGAGTCAGACAGCGCGAGCATAGCATCACTGTCTCCGCACCCAGCTTCCCTGCCACATGCACCGTGTCGGTGCCTGCGGGCAGCGCATTCAGTTCCACCGAGAGCGGCGACACGGACGTAATGTCCTTGCGCCCCTTGACCGCCCCGCTGATGTCCAGTTTCTCGACAATCGCTGTCGGGCCGTCGGCATTTGCTATTTTACGAAAGTGAATTTTCATGGAATATCACTCCAAACAAACAAAATTTATTATACCTATCATCCCGGAAGTTTGTCAACCATTTCTCCTTTATATTGTTTCAAATCCCGCGAAAATTATGATATAACTGAGGCTGACGAACAAACCGGGCGGCCGGGTATAATCATGCTATACACGGGACCGGCCCGGGCTAAACGCAAAAGGAGGGGATCCGCCTTGAAAACCGTGGGACTGATCACCGAATACAACCCGCTGCACAACGGACATGTCCACCATTTTAATGAAGCCAAAAGATTGTCCGGGGCGGAATGCGCCGTCGTTGTAATGAGCGGCCCGTTTACACAGCGCGGCGAACCTGCCTGTGTCGATAAATATGCCCGGACCGAAATGGCGCTGCGGATGGGCGCCGATCTGGTGCTTGAGCTGCCCGTCGCTTATGCGGTCCAGCCTGCCGAATGGTTTGGCTTCGGCGCCGTCTCCCTGCTGGAAGCAACGGGCGTCGTCGACGCGTTGTGCTTCGGTTCCGAAGCGGGAACCCTGGACGGGTTGCTTCCGCTGGCGGAACGGCTTGCCGAAGAAAGCCCCGAGCTTAAGCAGCGGATCCGGGTCAAGCTGGACCAGGGCCTGAGCTTCCCGGTCGCTTACAGCGAGGCGGCCGCGGAGTCACTCCATGGAGAGGCTGCGATTCTGGGCGGCGAGGGCGAAACACCGGGCGGTGAGGGCGAGACAATGCCCGGGGATGCCGCGCCTGGAGCTTCCTCCACCCTGCCGCATGGTTTGTCGCCGGAAGCGGCGGCTGAACTGCTGCAAGCGCCTAACAACCGCCTGGGTCTGCATTACCTGATCGCGCTCCGGAAGCTGGGAAGCGGGATCGTCCCGCTGACGATCCCACGCACCGGAGCAGGCTTCCACGATCCCGCTGTCCCGGGCGCTGCAATCGCCAGCGCTACCGCCATTCGCGGGCTGCTGCAGGCCGGCAGCAATGCCTCCTCCTATCTGCCCGGCTATACCGGGGAGATTTTGCGGCGGGAGCGCGCGGCAGGACGGGTGCCGATCGGCTGGGAGGCGTTTGCGGAGCCTCTGCTGCACCTGCTGCTGACCCGGACGGCGGACGAGCTGCGGCCGATTCAGGGGATGGAGGAGGGGCTCGAGCACCGGCTGGTGAACGCCCTTTCCAGCCTGGACACCTTCAGTCCGGAGGCGCTGCTGCAGGCGGTGAAGACCAAGCGCTACACGCGGACGAGGCTGCAGCGCCTGCTCGTGCATGTGCTGCTGGGCCAGCTTAAGGAGGAGCACACCGCTGAACAGCTTGCCGGCGGACCCGGATATATCCGGGTGCTAGGCTTCGCCGGCAGCGGACGGCTGCTGCTCAAACGGATGCGGACCGCCGCAGCGCTCCCTGTAGTGCTGCAGCCGACGGCGCTTGAGCATCCGCAGCTGACGCGCGATCTCCAGGCGTCCGCCGCCTATGCAGCCCGCTACTCGGGAGCCAGCCGGGGTTCGCTGCTGCGGGATTATTTGCAGCCGCCGGTTATTCTTTAGCCGGCAGCTTTTTCATATAATCCAGCGCGTCTTTTAAAGCCGTGACTTTTACCAGCTTCATGCCTGTGCCGATTTCTTCCGCCTTGGCCAAAGCCTCTTTATAGTTGCCCTCCGGCACAAAAAAGATTTCGGCCCCCTCCCGGTCAGCCGCTACAATTTTATGCTTCACGCCGCCAATCGGGCCAACCCGTCCTTCACCGTCGATCGTGCCCGTTCCGGCAACCCGGTACCCGCGCGTCAGATCGCCCGGCGTCAGCCGGTTATAAATCTCCATCGTGAACATCAGCCCCGCGGACGGCCCGCCGACATTCGTGTCGGTAAAATGCACCTCCCGGCCGGGCTTTGAAGCCTGCACCTTCTGGATGGCCCCGATGACAACGCCGAGACCCGGCCGGGCTTTTTGCCCCTCGTTTTTAACCTCCACCAGCTTGATGTTTTCCTCCAGTTCGCTGTCCCCCCGGCGCAGCTTCACCTTCACGGAATCCCCCACCTTATGTTTTCCAAGCAGCGCGGCCAGCGCGGCCGGATCGGTGACCGCCTTGCCCTCCACCTGGAGAATCCGGTCGCCCGGCAGCAGCGGGCCTTTGTTTTCGCCTGGCACGGAGAAGACGAACAAGTACTCCGGCACATTTTCATAAGGAATGCCCGCTTCGCGGTAAGCCGCCTGCACAGAAAAAGACTGCGAGCTGTTCATGTAGAACACCTGCGTTGCAGCATATTCCTCTTCGGTCTGATCACCGAGACGCTTCGCTTTTTTGTCGATTTCCGCGTTTTTGTTAAATGCAGACACCGCCAAAAGCGCGACATTCGCATACCTCGCCGAAACGGTCGTCATCATAAAAGTGCCTTTTTCCGCGGGATCAGCCTGTTCGACTTGAATCATGGGCGCAATCTCGGACGCGCTGCCCGGCTGATACACAATATAAGGCGTCGGCATAAAGACAACCACATAGAGCAGGACGACACAGGCGAACAAATAAACCGCGCTGCGCAGCCCTGCCCGGATCTTCATCGATTTCAATTTGCTTACCCTTCTTTCTGGTCATATGCGGCGGACAGCCGCTGGCGGAAACCAGGCACCTGCAGGAGAACGTGCTCTCCTATAGCAATGCATCTGCTATAACCCATACTCGCGATTAACAAGCGCCTGCAGCAGGACGCACTTACGTAAACCATGCATCTGCAGCAGAGCACACTTACGTAAACCAAGCATCTGCAGCAGAGCGCACTTACGGAAGCCAAGCACCTGCAGCAGAGCGCACTTACGTATGCCAAACCCCTGCTCATGGAAGCCGCAAGTAAGACAAGGAATCCGGCATGTCCCGGCCGGCGGCCGCATAACTTAGGCATATAGTTAAGGATACGAGATACAGCGGGGTGAAATGCGGAATTAACGCATACTTTTTCAAAATGCATTATGCAGCGCCGACAGGCAATGCCCAGCGGTAACGTCGATCAATATACTTGATGCACTGCGTTGCTGCGTTCCCCGTTGCAGACCCCAGGGATTTGCAAAATGCCGCTGCTATAATCGCATGCCGCATCCTTGGCCGCTGAAAAAAAGCTTTTTGCGGAGAATATAAGCTTAAAGAGATGGGGTGAATCTTATTCAATCTCCTATACTAAAAAAAACAGCCAGCCGGGCGACGCCGTTCCTGGCCGGTTCAGCTTTTCTGCTGCTGGCCGCGTCGATCGTCATGTCGCCCGAAAGCTCGTTCGAAGCTTCCCTGAAGGGGCTGAAGCTGTGGTGGACGATCGTCTTCCCGGCGCTGCTGCCGTTTCTGATGCTGACGGAGATGCTGGCCGCCAGCGGGTTTTTGCATGGGCTCGGCGTATTGCTCGAGCCGATTATGCGCCGCGTCTTCCGGCTGCCCGGCGCTTCCGGCTGGGTGCTGGCGGCCGGCATGACCGCCGGCTTCCCCGCCGGCGCGGCTGGCGCGGCGCGGCTGCACGGGCAAGGGGCGGCGACTTCGGCGGAGGCAGCCCAGCTGGGCGCCCTCGCTCATTTCGCCAGCCCCGTGACCGTGGTCGTCGTCTTCGGCGCCGCGCTGTTGCACAGCCCGTCGGCCGGCTACGCGCTGCTCGCCGCGCACTGGCTCGGCGGGCTGCTGGCCGGCGGCCTGGCCGCGCGGTTCAGCCGCCCGGCAGCGGAGGCGCCGAAGCCGGCCGCCGAACAGCCTGCCGGCGGTCCGCTGCGCCGGGCCTTAGCCGCCGCCGAAGCGGCGCGGGCCGAAGACGGGCGCAGCTTCGGCCGGCTGCTGGGCGAGACGGTCGCCTCGGCGGTGCAGCAGCTGATGGCCACCGGCGGCCTGATGATCATCTTCGCCGTGATCATCCACGTCGTCGCGCAGGCCTTCGGCGGCCGTTCCGCTGCTCCGGCAGCAGCGCTGCTGGAGCTGCACCTCGGCGCCGGCCGGCTGGCCCACAGCGCGGCATCGCTGCCCGTCCTTATTGCGCTCGCCGCAGCGCTCGGCTGGAGCGGACTCTGCGCCCAGCTCCAGGCGCTCGCCGCGCTGAAGTCCTCCGGCCGGGCCGCGCTGGGGTTCGCAGCGCACCGGCTGCTGCACGCCGGACTCTCCGCGCTGCTGCTGCCGGCCCTCCTCTTTATCTCACAGAAGCTGCAGGCCGGCGAGTCGGCCGAAGTTTTTGCTCCGCTGCCCGATGGCGGTCCGCACACGCTGCCGAACGTCTGGACGTCGCTTCCGCAGCTCCTTCTTCTTCAGACGGCTTTGGTTGCGCTGCTGGCGCTTTTGTCAGCGTTTATGTACGTCCGGCACCGGCGCCGCCGTCCGCGCTGAATTTATCGCGCAGGGCCCGCTCCACTTCAGGGGTGACCAGATCCGTCATATCCCCGCCGAAATGGGCGATTTCTTTGACGACGCTGGAGCTGAGATACGAATACTTGGGATTTGTCATCATAAAAATCGTTTCCGCATCAGGATTCAGCTTATGATTAATAGAAGCAATCTGCAGCTCGTACTCAAAATCGGTGACCGTGCGAATCCCCCGCACAATCACCTGCGCGTCCTTTTGGCGCACATAATGAGCCAGAAGATCACGGAAGCTGTCGATCTCTACGTTAGGCATGTCCGCCGTCGTCTGGCGCAGCAGCTCCTTGCGTTCTTCTACCGTGAACAGCGGATTTTTACTTAAGTTATTCAGCACCGTCACGATCAGGCGGTCGAACTGTTTCGATGCTCTACGGATAATGTCCAGGTGGCCTTCCGTCACCGGATCAAAGCTGCCCGGGTAGATGGCTACTCTTTCAGGTCTATTTAGTGCGTTCATTCTGTCCTCCCTCGCCGTCCGGACGTTGATCTTCGTCCCCGGCGAAATACTGATAAATGGATAAGGCAGTTTCCCCGTATACGGCCAAACGCTGCCGCTGGAAGCCCGGGAAGCTCTCCGGATATGAAAAACCGGATTCATGCTCGAGCACAATAACCGCTCCGTCCCGCAGCAGCCCTTTGTCCGCCAGGCTTGTCATTAATTCCTCCCCGTTCTTCATCCGGTAGGGCGGATCAAGGAACACCAGGTCAAACTGGCGGCCCCGCTTCTCCAGCGCGCCGATTGCGCGCACCGCGTCGTTGCGGTATACCTCCGCCTGCCCCTCAAGTTTTGCCGCTTTCAGATTGGCTTTGACGGTGTCGATTGCCTTCGGCTCCATATCGACAAATACGGCGCGCTCCATTCCGCGGCTCAAGGCTTCAATACCTAAACCGCCGGTTCCTGCGAACAAATCCAGCGCAAGCCCGCCGTCAAAATAAGGGCCAATCATGCTGAACAGCGCTTCTTTTACTTTGTCTGTTGTCGGCCGCGTTCCCGTTCCCGGGACACTTTTTAAGGGCCGCCCTTTGGCGCTGCCCGATACAACTCTCACGTCTCTTCACCCGCTTCGTCTGGTGTACAATGGAATGCCTGCGGCATAAGTTCACGCCTATCGTACCACATTCGCTGTCGGATTGAAAAATATTGTCGGATAACTGGCGGACTGTTTTTTCATGCAAATTTTTGGTTGTTTGTGTATAAAAATCTCCGTCCCGGGCATCATGATAGTACGACATCACAAAATGTCGTAGACAACCGCGGAGCAAGCTTACGTTCCCCATAAGCTCTTCGTCCGGTTTCTCCTCTCCCATGAAAGGGCCTCGTCGCGAGACGGGGCCCGATTTTTTGGTTACGGCCTTATATATCAAGGTTTTTTCTCTTCTGACTCAATATCCGAACAGAGGAGTTGCAGCATCGTTGACGAATTGTTGACAGTATTAAGACATGCTGTACTAGTCAGGGCAGGTCCCCCCTCCCGTTATCCTTTACTTGTATTATGGACATCCCTTCTTCCCCGCCCTATGCTATTCTATAGTAATTTCACGCACGCCCAACCCATTCACCGCACCTCCGCTTTCGCACTATGATCACATAAGGAGATGAGGTGCGGATTTATACTATATAAATAGTCTTCTTCTCAAGGAGGTACACATGAACTACATACCGCCAAATGAAACGGCATTAACAGCAGCACTTCGTCCGCAAGCGGTCATTGCAGCGGGACGCCGTCATTCTGCCGGGGTGAAGGCGGACGGAACGGTGGTTGCCGCGGGGGATAACAGACATGGCCAATGCGAGGTAAACGCCTGGCGTGATATGGTAGCGGTCGCGGTTGGGAATGTGCATCTGGCGGCGAACACTGGCAATACGCATACCATCGGACTGAAAACGGACGGTACGGCGGCAGCTGTCGGTTGGAACAAACATGGCCAATGTGAAGTACTAGGCTGGCGCGATATAACGGCCGTTGCGGCAGGCTGGCGTCACTCCGTCGGATTAAAATCAGATGGTACGCTAGTCACTGCGGGACGGAATCATGAAGGCCAATGCGAGGTAAGCGCCTGGCGTGATATAGTGGCGGTTGCGGCGGGTGACTGGCATACAGCCGGTCTTAAATCAGACGGCACGGCGGTGGCTGCAGGGAATAACCAGTACCAGCAGTGTGAAGTGAACGGCTGGCACAATATAATGGAGATTGCAGCAGGTTATCTTCATACGGTTGGGCTAAAATCAGATGGCACTACGGCGGCTGCGGGACGGAATAATCATCACCAATGTGAGGTGAGCGGCTGGCGTGATATAGTGGCGATTTCGGCAGGCAGTCAGCATACCGCCGGACTAAAATCAGACGGCACAGTAGTCGCTGCAGGCTGGAATATGTTCGGCCAATGCGAGGTGAGCGGCTGGCGTGATGTAGTGGCAGTATCGGCAGGCTGCACGCATACGCTTGGGCTTAAATCAGACAGCACCGTGATTGCTGCGGGAGATAACAACTACGGCCAATGTGATGTAAGCGGTTGGGATAGCATCCGGCTGCCCGGCACTTGAGGAGGAGCGGCCCCCCTCGGAATCCACGTTGACAAATCTGCCGAAAGACGATAAAGTATGAAGTCCTGCCCACCGCAAGGTTGGCGTTAAGGGAACTAACATATAGTTCATTCTTTTTTATGGAAAGGATGGGGAATATGAATAAAGAGCAGTTAATGGAACACGCACGCAAGGTGAAACAAAACGCTTATATCCCTTATTCCAAATTTCCCGTTGGCGCCGCCTTCTTATTAAAAGACGGCAGTGTGGTTACTGGAGTGAATGTGGAAAACGTATCGCTTGGCGCCACCAACTGCGCGGAACGGACCGCGGTGTTCACCGCAGTCACCAATGGGTACAAAAAAGGAGACTTTCAAGCGCTGGCCGTCGCGGGGGACACCGCGGACTTCCTGCCGCCCTGCAGCATTTGCAGACAGGTACTGGCGGAATTCTGTTCGTCTGATATGCCTGTTTATTTAACCAACGAGAAAAAAGAAATAATGGAGCTGACCCTAAAGGACCTGCTGCCTTACGCCTTCACAGATTTGGAGATGTAACAATTAACCGCCAGACGTGTTACGGTAACCTCAAGGCAGCTTCTTCCGCCTTAGCGGCTCAACTATATAGTCAAATAGACAAGAAGACCTCGTCAACTGACGGGGTCTTCTTGTCTATTATGCTGCCTTTATCCCGGCAACAGTTTATTGTCAGTCTGTTGGGCAAAATAAAATCCACCGAGCCGAACTCCGCTTAGTTCAAGTCAGATACTTTGCGCGCCGATACCAACTCTGATTTTTTCGAGGCGGATTTTACGGCCGCTCCGGCTTTCACACCGGCAGGTGTTTCCTCCTCCGCTTGCTTTACCTTCTTAATAAAGAAGGACAGCAGCAGACCGATAACTCCAATGCCAACAATCACGAGATAGGCATCGTTTATTCCGCCAATCGTAGCCTGGGTGACCATCTGTGCCTGATCAGCAGCCTTTGCACCGCCGCCGGTCAACATCGTCTTTAAATGGGTTTCCGTCCGGCTCGACATCACGGTCACCAGCAGCGATGTGCCGATGGCGCCCGCTACCTGGCGGACCGTGTTGGAAATCGCCGTGCCATGCGGATTTAGCCGGTTTGGCAGCTGATTCAGACCTGCGGTCTGCACCGGCATGAGCAGCAGCGCCATTCCGATACGGCGGGCCGTGGACATCAGCAGCAGGTAAGTGTAGCTGGTTGAATCCGACAAATCTACAAATCCAAGCGTCGTCAGAATCGTGATGCCCATCCCGATGATGCACAGCCATTTTGCGCCAAAACGGTCAAATAGTTTGCCAGTAACCGGCATGAGCAGTCCCATCACCAGCGCGCCGGGCAGCATCAGGAAGCCGGATTCCAGCGCGGAGTAGCCCCGGACATTTTGCAAATACAGCGGCAGCAGCATCATATCCGCGTACATTACCATCGTCACCGCTACGTTAATGATCGTAGTCAGAGAGAACATGCTGTATTTGAACGCTCGCAGATCCAGCAGCGGGTCCTTCGACGCCAGCTGGCGCCAGGTGAACAGACCCAAAAACACAACGCCGGCAATGATGGTCAGCAGCACTTCCGTGCTGGTCCAGCCTTTGCTTCCTGCACGGCTGAAGCCGTACAGCAGCGAACCGAAACCAATGGTAGAAAAAAGTACGCTAATCGTATCCAGTACAGTTTTAACCTGCCGGGACACATTTTTCAAAAAGATAAATCCGCAGACGATGACGATGACTGCCAGCGGAATCATGGCGTAAAACATCGTTTCCCACGAATAATTTTCCAGCACATAACCGGCTAGCGTCGGCCCAATCGCCGGGGCAAAAATAATGGCAAGCCCCATAGTGCCCATCGCGGCCCCTCTTTTTTCGGGCGGGAACAAGGTCAAAATCACGTTGGACAGCAGCGGCATAATAATTCCTGCGCCTGCGGCCTGAATCATCCTTCCGGCGAGCAGCACCGGGAATCCCGGAGCAACGGCGGAGACTATCGTCCCGGCCAAAAAGATGAACATCGACGCCTGAAACAACTGCCTGGTGCTGAACCGCTGCATAAAATAGGCCGTTATGGGGATCAGCACGCCGTTCACCAGCATATAGCCGGTCGTCAGCCATTGGGCGGTTGCAGCCGTGATGCCAAAATCCTTCATCAGCTCAGGCGTTGCAACACTCATAATCGTCTGATTCAAGGTGGCGAGAAATGCACCTAAAATCATAATAAACAGGATCGGCCCTTTTTTTATGTCCCCGATCGGCGTTTCCTTTCCTCTACTCACTGTACTCCATCCTCTCTCCATCTCTCTGTAGACTTAATTTACATCTTGTTAGATAATTAACAATGTATAAATTAGATTAATGGATTCGGGACGTTCACACAAACTACAATTTTTAAATAAATGCTAAGTATTCATCATCTCTGGTGAGTTTGTAGTTAAAGTGAAAGTTATACGACAGTTCGATGTAAATTGTAAATAAGACAAGGAGGTTTTTTCATGAGCGAGGACAAGCCCCGCCTTGATCCCAGAATCGTCCGCACCCGCCAGTTAATCAAGGATGCACTCATCGAGCTGCTGCAGGAGATGGACATTGAAAAAATTACGGTGAACCGGATTGCGGAAAGGGCCACAATCAACCGGGTCACGTTTTATCTGCATTACCGGGATATTCCGGACATGTTCGAGAAGATGGCGGAGGAGATGGTAGGGAACATCCAGCGTGTTCTAAATGCGGACCCGTCCAAGCCGGATGCCGGCGACAAGATGGACACTCATATGATCGTCAAACTGCTGGAGCATATCGCGGAAAATTCTAAATTTTATAAAGTGGTGTTAGGTCCCGGGCGGGCACCGGTGTTTCGGGAGCGGCTGTTGAAGCTGCTATCGGAGATTATTCAGCAGCGGACAATGTGGGATAAAGACGAATATTATGGTTCCAAAGCCGGCGTGTCCAAAGAGATTGCCATGTGGTACGGCCCGTCAGTCCTGATCGGTATTATTATCGCCTGGATCAGGAGCGACTTCCCTTATACGCCTCACTATTTGGCGGAGCAGCTTTCACTGCTGCTTTTGGATAAGGACGGATAAAAAGACAACCGGCTGCGCCAGTTTAAGAGTTAAGAATATGGGTTAAGAATTAAGTGTTAAGAATGAAGGACACAAAAAAGACATGCAGGAGTAATCTCTCCCCATGTCTTATGGTTGTGGTCGCTTGAGGTTGTCTCTCCTTCTGCGCCGGGCCAGCAGCGCCGACAAACCGGCATAGGTCAGCATACCGGCTGCAGCCGCAGCCGCGTACTTGATCCATTCCAAAAACGGGTCTGCCGGGGATTTCCAGACCAGAAGAGATACATTCTCTCCCGCGTATCGCATGGAAGCTTCTTCTAAATGAGCCTCCCATTTGACCGTCAGCCACATTCCATGAACGGTCTGGAGGGCAACATATATTATAATTGCCACAGCCCCTGCCGCCAGCATTTGTAGGATAAAGCGAACTCGCATGCGTGATGACACCTCCGAGCAACCATAAAAATTATTCCTTTACATTCTCCGTCTGGGTGACCAAAAAAGCCTGAATAATCAGTTCTTTCCGGATGGATTCAATGACTTCATCCAAACGGGATTCCCATATAAATGAATCCTGACGGATATAGGCAAGAACCGTATTGCAGCTCTTGTCGAACTCTTCCAGGTGAACTTCGTCACGGTCACTCACTAGAGCCCGCATTGCCCGAGTCAAATCCGAGTAGTCTTCCACAAGCAGCGCTTGCTGCTGCTTCATGCTGTCCTCAAGTTCCCGCCACGCAAACATGCCTTCATTAACGACTTCCTGTGAGCCTTCCACAAATTCAACACCGCCGCAGCTGTTCACAAACGCCTCGATCCGGACCTTCATATCTTTGTAGCTTGCTTTTACATCTTGGATGGTGTACATGGCACCCTCCCTTCTCCCTGTAAAGAAAGAAGACTTCCTGCAGCCCGTGCCTTAAAGGAAGTCTTGGTGTATCCTTACAGTATTAACAAGCTATGTTTATCATAACACTAACCCAAGCTTGTGTATATCCTTACTGCTGCTTTTCTGAAACATTTTTACAAAAAAAAGACTCAATTGACCTTGCGGACAAGATTACCATTTCCTTGCAATCTTTGATAGCAGCGGATATGATATAGGTATAATTAACCAGAGAACAGGAGTGCCTTACTGCCTATGCCATCCTACTATTTCAAAGAGATCTGGACACCCCTTAAATGGGTCGGTATCAAATTTTTCCGTGATGATGAAGGGAATCCGTGGATCAAATATGGTTCAAAAGCGCGAAAACGGCTCCGTTGACCCATTGTTCAATTTTTGCGCAAATCTACAGAATTCTACATATGACAGCTCTAATCCTCATTCATTAAGGTCATTATTTTCGCATTAACGCAATTTTTCGACAAAAAAACATCTCCCCCAAATAATTCGGAGGAGATGCTTTAGATTAAGCAACAAATTCAAACGTAATCCGGTTTTTGCCGCTGCGTTTGGAGATATACAGCGCTTCGTCCGCGAGCCGCAGCGTTTCGCTGGTGTCCGCCCCTTCCGGCCGCCAGACGGCGGCGCCGATGCTGACTCCGACATTCAGCGTCAGCCCGCCGATAAAAAACGGTTCATTAATCCGGTTGATGATCCGTTTGGCGACGGTCTCCGCTTCATATTCCGGGCGGACCGCCGAGGTCTGCAGCACAACGACAAATTCATCCCCGCCGATCCGGGTTACCATTTCATGCTCCCTCGTGCAGTCCAGCAGCCTTAGTGCAACTTCACGCAGCAGCTTGTCCCCGGTATCATGTCCGTAATTGTCGTTCACTGCCTTGAAGCCGTCCAGATCCAGGTAAAGGAAACTTAAGGTGGACAGCTGGTATTTCGCTTTTTGCACCGATTGGGCCAAATAATCGTCAAGCGCAGTGCGGTTGGGCAGCCCGGTCAACGGGTCATGCCGTGCGATTTCCGACATTTGATCAAGCGCTGATTCCGTGTGCGTCAGATTATTCACCAGATTGCGGAGCGACCGGCTGAGCACGGAGATATCACGGATCCCGCCATAATCCGGAATCTCCAGGCGTTCACCTGTGCTTAAACGGTCGGCGGTGTCGGCAATTTGCCGGAGCGGACGAGAAATCCAGCCCGCAAGAAACCAACCGGCCAGGGCAAACAGGAACGCAACAGTCAGTCCCACTGCAAGAATGTATAATCTTAACCGCTCTACGGAGGCAAAAGCGACTTCAGCGGGCTGGCGGACAATGACGGTCCAGCCTAAACCGGGATAGTTCATATAACCGTCGCCGTAGGCATGTCCAGCGAGATACTCCTGACCGTCCTCAACCAGACTCCATCCCGCCCGGTTGGCACCGCTGCCCAAGGTGTACCGGCCCGGCATCGGCTTGCCGATATAGCTGCTTGGGCCAAGCAGCACCGTACGGTCTTTTTTGCTCACGATAAAAATTTCCGCTTCTTTCATCCGGCTGCGCAGCGGCTCCAGAATCGAACGCTCCACTTCCCTTGCCCAGCTCCAGCTTAAATGAGCGGCCAGGACGCCGGTCAGCTGACCGTCCGTTCCCCGCACCGGGAAGCTGAAGTCCACAAACTGCAGCGGCTCGCCGGTTGGATTCGGGAGCAGCTTGGCCAGCATCACGGCGTCATGCACATCGCCGATAAACGGGCCTTTCACCCCTTCCGTGAAGACCGGCCGTTTTGAGACACTTTTGCCCACAAGGATGCCATCCGTTGCGGATTTTACATTGCCCTTGCTGTCGATATACCCGATCCAGGTAAACACCGGCAGACTGATCTTCCATTGATTGAGCAGACTGTCTACTTCACGTGTGTCGATTGGTTCACGAAACGCCCCCAGCTTGCTGAGCACCTCGACTTCCCCGGAACGGGACCACATAAAGTGATCCAGCTTTTCGGCCATCTGGCCTGCCGTATCAGATAACGACAAGCCGATATTTTGCTTCATGGAATCCATGGACTCTTTGCCGATAAAATAACTTAACAGCACGGTAAGCAGAATAATAAATGCCGCGAACGAAGTAGCAAATAAAGTCCGCAAATGAAAGGACATAAAAATTCTCCTTATTAATGAAGGAATATGTAAGAATACAGCGCCATGTCGAATTTAGTCGATAAATTATGTATCGGTTAAGCGGACGCGGAATGTTAGGATCGGTGCCTCTGTTTCATGTCTCCACCGCCAAAAACCGGAGATTTTTATTTGAACCCTGCACTCTCCCTCTCCTCTAATTAAATACAAGCGTTTTTCCGATAAACGGAAAGAGACCTTTTATCGCGCCTGGAAATATCAGGCAGACCTTTCGCCGCTTATATGGAACTATAGTAGATTGTTCCGGGCCAGGCGTTTGGCTATAATAGAGCAAATATCCGCTCGGAGGTAAGGTGAGGTAATGGAAACTCCCAACAGAAAAGAACCGTTCCGGTACGTGATGAATCAACCCATTGATTGTAAAATCGAAGTTCCGGTTGAAAATGGCGGACCGGGAGCGGGCAAGACAACCGAAGGGATTCTGCTGGACCTCAGCCGGTCGGGCTGCAAAATCCGCACGCCGCTGAATCTTCGGTTTACGACGAAGGAAACAAGGATCA
Source organism: Paenibacillus nanchangensis (assembly GCF_046543445.1). Taxonomy (NCBI): domain Bacteria; kingdom Bacillati; phylum Bacillota; class Bacilli; order Caryophanales; family Paenibacillaceae; genus Paenibacillus; species Paenibacillus nanchangensis. Next base: position 91,448 of record NZ_JBHOFD010000011.1, on the reverse strand, counting down.
AGGTGTATTTTCAACTGAATGATCGGGAACTTGAGTTTGACGGCTGTGTCCGCTGGGGCTGGATGTTTGGTATTGGGTTGTATCAATACGGCATCCGTCTGGATCTTACCCCCGCGGAAGATGAACTGCTGCTGCATGAGCTTGAATTTTTTACGCTCTCTGCCGGCGAAGAAGCCGCTAACTAAGCGTCTCTCTCGCCGCTTGGGCGGCAGCCCGCGTCGGCTAACATCAACTCCGCGCGCATGCCCTCCTGTCCTCCGCTTTCTCCCCGAATGAGTGAATGCAGATCATTTTATCCGCCTCTCTTTTGCAAGGTTCCAAGTAAACGCGCGAGCTAGTATAATTGATCGTACGATTGCATTGCAGCCTGAGGATAAAGGAGCGGATGAATATGGATTTTACGGTGCAGAAACGCTGGCTGCTGGCCCGGCTGTTTGAACCCGATTTGGTCATCGTGGACTGCAGGTTTTGGCTGGAAGACCCCGAAGCGGGAAAAAGCTGGTATGAGGAGAGCCACCTGCCCCGGGCGGTTTATCTGGACTTAAAACGCGATTTATCCGACCCGCCTGCTGCGCACGGCGGCCGTCACCCGCTGCCCTCTGTAGAGCGGATGGCTGCCGTATTTGGCCGCGCCGGCATCCGGCGGGACAGCCGGGTTGTCGTCTATGACGACAACGAAGGGATGAATGCGGCCCGCGTCTGGTGGATGCTCACCTACTTGGGGCATGAGCAGGTGTATGTGCTGGAGCAGGGGTTTTCCGCATGGAAGGATGCCGGTTATCCGGTGACCAGCGATCAGCCCGTGGTCATTCCCACGAATTATGAGGTTACCGTAGCGGCAGAACATTTGCGGGTAGACGTGGAACGGGTACGTGAAGTGTCGGCAAGCTTGAGCGGAGCGGAGTCTGGAGCTGGCTCAGATGTTGGGCCAGGAGCTGGGTCAGGAGACAGACCCGCAGACAGCCCGGCTCAGCCCATCGTGCTGATCGATTCCCGCTCCCGGGAGCGCTACGAGGGCCGCGGCGAGACGCTTGACCCGGTCGCCGGCCATATTCCGGGCGCGGTCAATTTTTTCTGGAAAGAGGTCCTGGAGGAAGACGGCTCCTTTAAAAGCGCGGAGCAGCTCCGGGAACATTTTGCCGGAATCGATCTGGCATCGGAGATCATCGTCTACTGCGGCTCAGGCGTAACCGCCTGCCCGAATGTCTTGGCGCTGCGGAAAGCCGGCTTCGCGAACGTCAAGCTGTATCCGGGGAGCTGGAGTGATTGGATTTCGTACCCGGAGAACCCGGTGGTGACGGGGAAAGAAGAAGATCAGAAAGAAGTATAGCAGTTCTTTCTCAATGAATACATCGTCATGGAGGTAAATGCCCTGGCGATGTATTTTTGTATATGCATGGAATCAACAAATGAAGATGTTCAAAACAAATCAACGAAAGGTCAACACTAGCGTTGAAGATGAAGTGCGGTGAACCGTATCACAAATAGTGGTAAAGCAGAAAGTTGAGATTGTTATATTTTCTATAGAAGATACGTTCAAAAGAAACAACTTCAGCGCTAGAAAGCCGCGTGTTTTCCCGGCTCCGCCGTCTTAAACGGCTATGAAAACGCCTGCCAGAGATTCTGACTAATTTGATCATACGAAAAGACGATAGAATTGGTCTCCCGCAGAAAAGAGCCGGACCGGTAAGGGGCCGACTCTCTTCCTGTTTAATGACAAACACAAGTCCACATTAACGCCAAAAGGTAATTTTCTCGCTAGGCAAGCGCACAGATTCGTGCCCCTCCTCCTTGGCCTTTCCGATGGAGAGGATCATGACCGGAACATACCTTTCGTCGTCCAGATTAAATGCGCTGACGACCTGATCGCGTTCAAAGCCTGCCATCGGATTGGTGTCATACCCATACGCGCGGGCTACCAGCATCAGTTGCATGGCAAATAGGCTTGCATCGATTTTGGCGATTTCGATCTTTAATTCTCTCGGGAGATAAGGATACATGCTCAGAATTTGCGTGACTTGTTTGTCGCGTATTTCTTTAGGCATTTTCCCTTGTTCCACAGCCGTATTATAAATTTCTTCTACATTCTGTTCGCTCTGCGTATCACCCAAAATAATGAGCATCGCCGCGGATGTATCATTTTGCCGCGTATTGAACTGGACCAGAGGACGGAGCTTGTTTTTTCCTTCAGGGGAATAAACCACGATTACGCGCCATGGCTGCATATTTGCAGAAGAGGGAGCCAAGCTTGCTTCTTGAATCATCGCGTGCATTTCTTCCTCTGAAATTTTGGCGTCCTCATCGTACAGTCGTACGGAACGGCGGCCGGTCAGAATGTTGATAAAGTCGTTATTCTGGATATGTTCCATCATATAAGCACTCCTTCTGATAATCCATTATTTTGACAGTAGTGATGTCTCGGGTTATCATGTTGCTAGTATGAACTATGAACCTTGGTTTATAGCAACTATCAATTATTTGGATTCAGAAGGGACAGGTTATGAAAGCTAAGGAAGTTTCTAGACTGACAGAATTACCCATATCCACCTTACGATTCTATGAACGCAAACAGTTAATCCCTGAACAGTTTATATCAAGGGATGAAAATAATTATCGCGTATACGATAAAGGTGTGGTCACCTATTTGCAGGATTTGAAAATGCTGCTCATATTAGGTTTTACAATTCAGGAAGTGGCTTTACTCATAAATGAAAATACCCATCACGTAGAGAAGAGAGCATTGGTGGCGGATAAAATTACATATATTCAGGATGTCGAAGCTAAATTGAAGGCATCTAAAGCATTCTTAAGAGATGTGTTAGAGGATAAGGCTGAGTTTCAGACCCGATGCCAATCGCATTAACGTGGTGTCAGCCTGCCAGCTCCGGGACCGTACCACAGCAAACGGCAACTGGAGTGATTGGATTTCGTACCTGGAGAACACGGTGGCGATCGGAGAAGAAGTTTATGGTTCTGAGGCTTAGAGGCTTAGAAACTTAGAGGCCTAGAGCTATTTGCAAACAAGCAAAGCCCGCGAAGGTGGTCATAGCTCCTTAAAGGAGCCCCCCTTTCGAGTTTACACTAAAAGCACAATTCACAAAAAACGGCCTTTTCCCAAAGTTATTCAGGAAAAGGCCGTTTCTTTTATTTTGAAACCGTTCCTCTTACTCCCAGAAATACTACATCTCCCGGTAGCCAACATCCCAGGTAAGTAATATCCGTGACCCATTTTTGGTTAGGCTGGTCTGCTGTAAACTCTCTGTTCAGGTGGTTGTCAAAGATGACGTAAGTTTACACACATTACATTGCACTAAAAGGAAAATATTTTCACTTTTTTTAGACACGTTTAATTTCATATTCGTCTTATAGTTAAAAAAAGTTTGGAGGTGAGGTTAGGATGGACACTTTTACTGATAAAGAAAAGCTGATTTTAGAGATAATGAACGGAGAAATAAATAAATTCTCAATTATTGTCGAACGGTATCATCAGAGAATTTTCAGCTATTTCATCAAGATGGGCATGAATTATAGCGATGCGCAGGAACTTACCCAAGAGACTTTCTTCAAGGCCTATACAAAACTTGATCAACATAATTTGTCCAAAAAGTTTTCAGCATGGCTTTTTAGTATCGCTATCAATCAAATGAGGGACTTTCAAAGAAAACAAAGGTGGAGATTAAAGCTCCCTTTTGCTGTGGATGAAAACGCAGCAGATTATAGGACCCCGGAAAGTAAATTTATTTATGAGTATCATAAAAAATCCATAATGAATTTATTAAATGTTTTGCCTAAGAAAAAAAAGCAAATACTGATGCTTCGTTATTTAGGAGAACTCAGTTATCAAGAGATTGCTGACATACTGCAAATATCTGCAATAAAAGTAAGAAATGAATTATTTAGTGCCAAAAAGAAGCTTCGTTCAACAATCCAAGAAAAAGGGGATGATTTAAATGAAATGCTTAGAAATTTCGGAGATTGAAGATTTAATTTACGATGTAGATGAAAATAGCCCCCAAAATCTCCATATTAAAACATGCCTTCATTGCAAGCAAATTTATGAACGAGTTCTTAATGAGCATCAAGATCTGCGTAATTTATTTAGCGTAGAGAGCCCCAAAGAGATAAATAAAAACGTTATGCACTACATTTATAATCATGTAAGAAAGAAAGAACCAGTTTCATTTGTTCGTCAGAAAAAGGGATGGAAAAAACAAAGACTATTGATTTCGCTATCAGTCATGTTAATTACTGGGTCATTCCTCTATATATCTGGGCCAACTATTGCGGAGACATTTAAATCACTTTTATCAGTGGACAGCACGGACACTGGATTGCTAAATGCAAAAAAATACGGAACTATCCTGGATCCTGGAGTGTTGGTCACCGATCAAGATTATACATTAAAAATAAACGAAGTTAGTGCAGACGGTGGACGTATAGTAATGGCTCTTCAGCTTTTTAATTCTGATGAATCAAGTTCAGAAGGTATGCTAAATCTTGGTAAACAAAACCACATATATGTTCAAGATGAAAACGGAAAAATATTAGGTGAGTTTAGCCATGTGGGCAAGACGAACAACTACTATCAGTTATCTGTGATCTTTCCTAACTTTATTGAATCAGAAAGCATTAAAGTTGTAGGAGAAATTAACCAGCTTGGTGGTACGGTCGATAATCCAAGAACTATACAGGGAGATTGGAATTTCAATTTTGCTTTAGACTTAAATGAAGCTAATCAAATATCAACTGTTAAAGAAATAAATCAGTCCTATGCTGTCCCTAACACAAATATTATTGTTCAGGTGAATAGGTTAATTCAAACTCCTTCATCAACGAGATTAGAGATGAAAACTAATTCTACTTCTAATGAACTAAAAGTTGGAAGTCTTATGTTTCACTTCGAAGATGATACGGGAAATGAAATTCACAGTATAGGAAGTACTAAGAGTGGGCATAAGCAGGGATTGTTAGATAAACATCAGTATACTGACATCGAAGATGAAAAAATCACTCATTGGTCTTACTCCTTTATAAACATCCCAGATGAAGCTATTTTTGTATTTGATGGTCTTTCGTTATTAGAGGAGGATGGTTCTTCAGTTGATTTTGATTTTAATGAATTGGGGCAAAATATGATAACGTTCGAAGGAAAAAACAACGAGGATCAGATTCATTTAAATAAAGTTGTTCTATCCGCTGAGGGAGAGGATAAAACAAATCAAACCATAATTAAAATTAATGGCTTTAGCAACAGTATCTTTATTAATGATCAATGGATTATTCAGCGTATCGGTGATACAAAGATATATCCAGTACAATTTAGAGGTGGCTTATCCCCTTCAGGAAGCGGAACTGAAATTAGTAATAATTCTGAATTTGTAATAGAAGGACTACCAAATATTGAAGGAGAATTCAAGTTGGTCCGGACATTTGTGGAAAGATTATATACTTCTGTTGATTGGTCAATAGCTTTAAATGAAAAATAACCTAGTGTGGATATTTAGTACGACGGTATTCATTCAGTTACCAAAGTATTGCGGTATTGACTTTAACGAAAAGCAACAAAAGAAGCCCTACCTACCACTTTAGTCAAGCCCCCAATCAGTAGACATTGAAAAAACACCTAAGCAGCAAACTGGCGTCGGTAATCTACCGGTGCCAGTTTATTTAATTTACGCTGTGGTCGTCTTCGGTTATAAAACTGAATGTATTTCTTAATTCTCTTTTGTGCCTCCGCCATTTTTCGGATATCATAAGGGTAGTGCCCTTCCGTTTTAAGATGCGAGAAGAAGCTCTCCATAGAGGCGTTGTCTAGGGAATTGCCCCGGTGTGACATGCCGATTTGGGCGCCAACCTTTGGCAGCATGTCATGGTATGCATGAGACGTGTACTGGAATCCCTGGTCGCTGTGAACGACCACTCCGGTCACGTCTTTTCGCTTGGCAAATGCTTTGGCAAACGTGCGGAGAACTAACTCGCTATCGTTACGTTCGCTTAGCTGGTAGGCAATAATCTCATTGTTGAACAAATCTTTTATTGCCGAGAGATAGAGCCAGCGTTCGCCTACCCGGTATTGGGTCACATCCGTTACCCATTTCTGGTTGGGTTTGTCTGCCGTAAAGTCTCGTTTCAGCAGTTTCTCTACCACACGATCTCCAGCCTGCTGCTTCGTCCCGTTCCTCCTACGTTTCCGGCGAATCCTGGCTTGAAGTCCAAGCTTTTGCATGAGGCGCAGAATCTTCTTGTGGTTCATCCATATGCCGTCATCTTGCCACAAGAACAATTGGAGCTGCCGATACCCGTACTTTCCCTCGTAGCACTTGTAGACTTTACGAATTTGTTATTTGGCTTCGGCGTTGCGGTCGTTCCCTTTTCGCTTCAAATAGGCGTAGTAACCGCTTCTGGAGACGCCAAAGAGTTGGCACAACTCCGCAATTCCTCCTAGGCCTACGGCTTGCTCGATGAGTTTAAAGCGTTCTTCCTTACCTCCTGCATCCAGATTTCCAAGCACTTTTTTAACATGTCATTCTCCCGTTTAAGCCTTTGAACATACCGATCCTGATCCATATATTCCTCTCGGCGCCCTCGCTGATCCAATAATCCATACTCACCCAGTTCTCTGTACTTACGCATCCATTTCTTAACCCTATTCTTAACCTGGATCCCAAGATGTTCAGTGATCTGTCTGTATGTCCATTTCTCTTCCACATGTAGTCGGATTGCCTCTTTCTTATCTTCTTCCGTATATGATTTAAACTTCTGTCCTTTAATCGCCATAAAAATGCACCCCTTAGATTTCATCGGATTAACCAGGAGGTTTTTCCAATGTCTATTCTAAGGAGTGCACTTCACTGCTTTAACATAGTTTTCTCCTTTGTTACGACTAGTTTCGTTTCTTATTAAGACAGTTGTTAGCAGCTAAATATAACAACGAGAAGAAAAAAAGAAAGAACCCGCGAAGGAGCACGGGTTCTTACTCGCGGATTCTTTCTCCCCGATTCTTTATCGCGAGTTCTTTTAATGCATAGTTAAGTTCAGCTTACTTCAGCCCCCACACTTCAAAGTCATAAATCCGGGCAGCCGTATCGCCGCCCTGTGTGGCTTTATTGACCTGCAGACGCACGTATCTGCCGGTGGTCAGTTCGATGGCATGCCGGCTGACCGGTTCCGTATTATTTGCTGCCGTCACCGCATCTGTCCACGTTGTTCCATCCGTGCTGACCTGAATGGTATAGCTTTGTGTGTTAAAAGCAGCCGGTTCTCCACCCGCTTCGGCATGACGGAGCACAAATTCACTGATTTTTCGTTCCTCGCCGAGATCCACGGTCATCCTATGCGGGCCTTCCCCCACCGCACACCATTTGGTATCCTGCCGGCCATCCACAGCAAAAGCTGGCGCTTCTTTCTCATTCACATAGCTGGATGCCGAAACCTTCTGATTCAACGCCACATTCCCTACTCCGTTCACAGCTTCCTTTGTAACCGTAATTAATTTTTTCTCAAGACGGTCTTCTCCTTCGCTGTTGGAAGCGATCAGCGCAACTTCATAGGTACCTTCCTTTAAATAGGTTACTTTTGGATTTCTTTCCGTGCTTTCGGCCGGCTGGCCGCCAGTAAAACTCCAGCGCCAAACTTCGGTTACCTCAGACGATAAATCGGTAAACTGCACACTGCCGCCAGGCGCTACCAGTGTCTTATCCGCTGTAAAATTGGCCGTTGGCTTCGGATAAGCCGGCCACTGCAGATTTACACGGGCTTCCTTACCTTGTTCATAGTGACGGTTCACCGGGATAACTGCGATCTTCGATGTGGTCTCTTTCTCCGCTCGTTTCATTTCAGGAATATAATAGACGTTATTGCCGGTCATGCCCATCAGTTCATATTTGCCATTCGGATGTACACGGTAAATATGGTAATATAAAATATCCTCATCCTGCTTAGGCGGCTGCCACGACAAACGTGCATCTCCATAAATCCCGTCGCGGAAATCGCTTTCAATCATTTTAAGCTCTTTGACCTGCTTAGGCTTCTTTGGCCGATCCTTCTCACTCGTGACCGCCAGCCGGCCGATATTCGTCTGGTAGGCCGGCACGTCGGCCAAAGGCTGCACGCGAAGCGATATACCTGTGATTGTACGTCCCTTATGTTTGTTCAGACGTATGCTTCCCTGAACCCATTCTTGTCCTTCCCTCGTCTCTCCGACCTTTTCGAGATCAAAAAATTCATATTGTGCCGGGGCATCCGAAAAAGCTAACCCAACCTGCAATTTTGCATCTGCAAAACGATTGGTGTAGATCAATTCCACCTCTGTTTGCGGCTCAACCGGTATCTTTGTCTTATACAGCTTCACTTCTGCGGTTGACCCCTTTTTCAGTTCCCCTGCGAGTTTCAGTGAGCTGCCGCCGTAATAAGCTTTGGCGAAATCAAAGTCCGGCTGAAGCTGCGATCCCTTTCCATCCGATTGGACAATCCAGCGCCAAGTCGGCAGCAGATCCTGCAAGCTGCGGTTGCTCCATTCCCGGCTTCGCACCGCTTTCCCGTCGACAGCAAACATCTGTCCGTTACCTGTATTAAAATGAGTCATAAATTCTGTTCCGGTAATCACGCTTTTTTCCGGCACATCATGGGCTATACCTCTCCAGGCAAGCGGATCACCGGCATTGGCAAGAGCCGGATTTGAGGGATCTTTAGCTGGCCCAACCCAGAAAATTTGTTCTTTTTCCATAAACTCATCATGGGTTTCTGCGCTGTTAAAGGTCCAATCCGGGCGGTAGAGCCCAAGTGAGGTGACCGATTTGCTGTGATCGGGAAACAGCACCGGCCAATTATACCGTCCTTCATAGCCTTTTGCTTCGACATCTATTCCCGCATAAAGGTCATACGGACTTCGGCCCAGCTCGGCCGCCTTCGCCGGCGAATTTAAAAACGGCGTGATATAGTCATATTTACCATCCTGTTCATCTTTGTACTGCCAGCGGAAATCGAGGAACATGCTGTCTGACAGCCGCTGTTGTCCTGACTGAAAAAACATCGCATTTTGATCCGTCAGCGCGCCCTGCCATTTCACAGGACCATCCTTAATCATCGAATCATACCACATGATTTCCATGCCGCTTTTTTTATGCTGCTGAAGGTAGGCCAGAAATGCTGCCATTCGCGCCGCATCCTCCGCCGTTCCCCCTTGCGTCTCCTGATTGATGAACCATCCGTCGAAACCGTAATACGCCGCAGCTTCAATCAGCTTATCCGCTACCGGAAACGAGCCGTCTTCCCGCTGCTGCAGCAGATCCCGCAGCCACTGAATTTTGCCTCCATGCTCCGTTTGCGGAAGGAATACCGTCCCGTATACAGGGACGCCGTTTTTATGAGCGGCATCGATTACATCCGCGCTTGGAGGCACGATAAGCCCTTCTCCTGCCGACCCGCCCCACATCACCAGCTTATCGATATACTGCCAGTAGCTGAACGTATAGGTATGAAACCGGTCCGACCCCTGTGAAGGCGCACCGCTGGTGCTGGGATACATGGAGGCAATCGCGACCACCTTCACTTCCTCTTTGGCATTTGGATTGGCCTTTTCGCCTACAAAACGTTGATGCTGAAGCTTGACGGATCCCCGGTTAAACCGGGCGTCCTTGTCGGCAGCCGGAGACCAGGAAAGGAGCGTATCCGGATACCAATAGGAAGAATACGGCTGCTCGGCTGCAGCAGGAGTTCCTCCGAACCCAATGGCGCCTGCCAGCATAACAACCGCCACTCCTACCTTCAGCTGCCGCTTCCTTTTACTTCCGGCAAACAAGCCAGGTTTCTTTTGTTTCATTCCGTATCCTCCCTTGTCGAGCGCAGATTGAATATAGCAAGAAGGAGAAACGGCCTAACCGGCCGTCCCTCAACTGCCGCCGATCTCTCCTGCTTATCACTTATTTTCGGCTCTTTACTTGTTTTCTGCTTTCCACTCGTCAAACTGTTTCTGAGCCTCGGCAATAACCTTGTCGATTCCCGCATCCTGAAACTTTTGTTTTGCTTTGGAGAGATACTCATCGGGATCAACGGAACCCGTGTACAGCGCCGGAATAAATTCCTTGGCAACATTGGTGATGGCCGCCACTTCGGTTTTTACCGGAGCCGTGTCAAAGTTAAAACCAAAAGTAGGCGCGACAACGGCAGAGCTGTTAAACTTTTCAAACTCGCTCCATTTGTCCTTGGGTTCACCCTCATGAAGATAGGTGAGAAACAGGTTGCCGAGCGCAAAACCGGGCATTGCATAGTTTTCCTGCATCGCCGGCAGATCTTCGATGTAAGGGTCCTCCAGCTTTTTATAGTGCGTGCCTTCCAGGCCATATTGGATCATGTTGCGGAGCTTCACATCGGTATTCAACAGGTTCAGAAACATCATTGCCCGCTCCGGATGTTTGGAGTAAGAGGAAATGGCCATCATCGAGCCTGCCGCCGAGCTGGTGTAAATTACGGGTTGATGCATCGGACGTGTCACGATCTCATACCCTGCGTTCCTGGACCATCCCATTTCGGCATACGGCTGTGTAATTTCACGGTCCACCAGCCATTTGCCCGTTTTTATGTTATCTATTCCGTCCAATGTGGCGATGTCTTCGCGGACATAACCTGCCTTGTAATAACTGCGCATCGTTTTTAGTGCAGCATTCAGCGCTGAGGAATCCAAAATATTTTCGTATTTGAAATCCTTTGTATCGATAGGCATGCCGATCGGAATTTCGTCCCCCAGCAGGAAATCATACGGCATATAAGGCTTGAAGCTTTTCGGAACCGCCAGAGGAGTGATATCCGACGGTTCGTTTGCTTTAATTGTTTTGAGAAGGGGCTCCAGGTCCTCTAAGGTGGTCACATTGGAGATGTCCAGCTTGTATTTATCAAGGTATTTTTTGTTAAACCGCCATACAAACTGCTGGGCAAGCTCTTTATTCGCCGGAATGCCATAATTGACCCCATTCACCTTTGTTCCTTCCAAAAACCGCGGGTCCAGCACATCTTTAATACCTTGACCGTACTGGTCCAGCAGCTCATTCAGGGGTTTGAACGCTCCTTTGGCCGCATTAGGCAAATAGTCAAATGCCCATGAACTGGTAAACGCAATATCATAATTTTCCCCTGAGCTGGTGATTACCTGCATTCTCTGGCTGTAGTCGCCCCAGTCGATCATTTCAATTTCAAGACTGGCGTTGATTTTTTCCTCCAAGTATTTGTTGATTTCTTCCTGCACCATGGGAAGATCCTTTTGCGACGGTCCAATCATATACATTTTCAGTTTGACCGGTTCAAGCTTGGATACGTCAATGGTCCCGTCGCTTTGAACCGCTGCTTCCTCCTTGGAAGTATTGCTTGAGCTTCCGCTGCTTTCCTTGCCGCCGCAGCCCGTCAAAACAACGGAGAGCGCCAGCACAATGGCCAGCACCAAAGCAGCAGATGAACCCTTTTTTCTGAACATGTGTTTTCCCCCTTGGAACATAAATGTTGGTATAATGATACCGCTTACAGACAGCGTCGAAAGCCAAGCTTTGTCGCTGCCTTAGGCGGGACAAACCAAGATCATCCGGACTTCAGCCCTTCACTGAACCGATGGTGAGCCCCTGGACAAAATAACGCTGAAAAAACGGATAGGCCATTACAATTGGCAGGGTAGCCAGCACAACCATCGCCATACGAACCGTTTCCGTCGGCAATCCGGCTGCCGCATCAAAAGAACCTAAATTTTGTGCATTTTTGATCATAAAATCCATGTTTTTTTCAATTTGCATCAGCAAAAACTGCAGCGGCGGCGTCTTCTGCGGATGGTTATAATAGAGCAGCGCATTAAACCAGTCGTTCCAGTACCCTAAAGAGCTAAACAAACCGATGGTCGCAATACCGGGCAGGGATACAGGCAAGACAATCCGGACAAAGGTGGTAAACTCTCCCGCCCCGTCTATACGCGCCGATTCGATAATCTCATCAGGCACCGTTGTCTGAAAAAAAGTTCGCATGACGATGATGGAAAACGCACTGAGGGACAAAGGAAAAATCAGCGCCCAAATCGTATTTTGCAAATGTAAAAACTGAGTCATCACAATATAGCCTGGAACCATTCCACCCGAAAACAGCATCGTAAAAAAGGCCAGAAAACTGAATACACCACGAAATTCAAAGCTCCGCCTGGATAAAGCATAAGCATAAGTCGTTACCAGTATCAGGCTGATCAGCGTTCCCAAAACGGTGACCAGCAGGGTTAAACCAAAGGAAGAAAACAGCTCCCCGCCGGTCTGAAAAATATAAGCATAGGCAGCGGTGCTAAATTTGCTTGGCCACAGGCTGAAGCCCTCCATCGCCAATGTCTGCTCATCCGTCAGCGAGATCATGATCACAAACAAAAATGGAAATACACACGAAAACGAGAATAAACCAATTACAATATGAAACAGCGTATTCCACGGCGGAGAAATCGCGTTAAAATCCCTTTTTCTTCTGCGGCCGGCTTTTACCGGTTCACTAGCGGTGCGTGATAGCTGAGACATCCCGTACACTCCTTGCTTTAAAAGATGGCATGCTCCCTTTCGATTTTCCGGACAATATAGTTGGAGATCAAAATCAGGATTAAACCCACCAGGGATTGGTATAAGCCGGCGGCGGTACTCATTCCGATGTCTCCCATGTTGATAAGTCCTCTATAGACAAAAGTGTCGATAACGTTCGTTACAGGATAAAGCGCTCCCGAATCCTTGGGAAGCTGATAAAACAGACCAAAATCAGAACGGAATATGCCCCCGATTGCCAAAATGGTTAAAATAATCATCAGCGGTTTCAGCAGCGGGATCGTAATATAGCGGGCCTGCTTCCATTTGCCTGCGCCGTCGATCACCGCGGCCTCATAATAGGATTTGTCGATCCCGGTAATCGCCGCCAAATAAATGACGCTGTTATAGCCAACACCTTTCCAGATGCCTACAAACACCAGAATAAACGGCCAATATGGAGCGCTAGAATACCAGCTGACCGGTTCTCCCCCAAAAAAGGTAATCATCTGATTCAGCGTCCCCTTATCCACGCTCAGAAAGGTAAACGCAAAATAACTGATAATGATCCATGATAAAAAATGCGGCAAAAACATGCCGGTCTGGTACACCTTTGCCATTCGTTTGTTCACCAGCTCGCTGAGCATAATGGCAAACCCGACAGCGACGACCAGGCCAAAAATAATAAACGCCAGGTTGTACAAAATGGTATTTCTCGTAATGATGTAAGCATCCGAGGTCATAAACAGATACTCAAAATTTTTCATTCCAACCCATTCGCTGTTAAAGACGCTGGCAAAAAAACCGTCCGGGCTGATTCTGAAATCCTTGAACGCGAGCACCGTTCCAAACATGGGCAAATAAGCAAAAACAAGAAACCAAATCGTTCCTGGCAAAATCATCAGCAGCATAAACCGGTTCCGGATTACCTTTTTGATGAATGCCGGCATAGGCATCCTCTCCTTACCAACACTTGAAGTATCGCTGTACTTTTGAAATCCCCCACAGATCCCCGGCACAGCCTTGGGCCATTCGCCAATCTGAACACCCGTTATTCCTGCTTCTATTGTGGCAAGTAAGCGCTATCTCGCTCAAGTTGAAAAACATAAGAATGTTATGTACAAATTAAAGGTTTAACTAAAAAAGGAGGAAGCTTAGAACGCTTCCTCCCTTTTCACTGCCGTTCATGACGTATTTGCGCCCACAAACCACGAAAAAACATATTAATGACGTTTTTGCGTATCTAACTCTTGTTCAGCTGTCAGTAACGACGTTTTAGCGTACCGGGCTCTCATATTGGTTGGCGATATTCCGGTGTATTTTTTGAACTGGCGATAGAAATACGAACTATCCATATAACCTACATGAGTTGCAATATCAGAGGTTTTTTGGTCCGTATGCAAGAGGAGCCGGGCAGCTTGCTCGATCCGGTATTGATTTAAATAATCCGAAAATGTCGCCCCCACCTCCTGCAGAAACAGCTGTCCTATGTAATTGGGATGCAGCTGCAGGCGCTGGCTTAATGTCTTTAATGACAGTTCCTCAGCATAATGATGTTCTACCTGGTCTAAGAGATAAGAAACGTGCGTGCTGCAGCAGGGACGCTCCTCCTGCTTCCGGTCAAAGGTGCGGCTGACCACCAGCAGCACATGCTGCTGCAGTTCCTCCAGCGTATAAATACGTTGAAGCGGTGTGAATACGTCGCTGTAATCGGTATTGTTTGCAATTTCCTTTACAGCGAGCATCAATTGTACCGCCAAATTCAGGTATCCCTCTCTTGAAACGGTATCCATGTCTGAAGCAGCGCCAAGGACGGAGACAATATGCTTCTCAATCTTCTCGGAATCTCCTTCAATCACATGCTTGTTCAACGCATCCAGCCCGCCTGTAAACGGAGAAGGTACGGCCTTTTCCTCATCTGCCCTGCCGCAATAAACCGGCTTGCCGTTTGTGATCAGCCGGGTTTCCAGCTGTCTTTTGGCGTGGATGTAGCTGTCTGGAACCTCCGTCATGTTACCCTTGGCGTCCGCTGCTCCGGGTTCGCACCAAAACCGCATTCCGGTCCGGCTGTGCAGCTGCTCCAAGCAGGAATACAGGGCCTCCCGCTCCGCTTCTCTCCAGCGGTCTCCACCGGTATACGGGAGGAATACCACAAGATCGTCATCGCGGTCCGTAAATACAATGGAGTTCTTAAAGGCCCCGCAGCATTCAGACAAAAGGCCGCCAAGAAGCTCCGGCAAACAGCTGGTTTCAAGTATCCCCAGCCCTCTGTTTTCAGGGTCCCAAACCCGGACAACATGGACGTGAAAGGTTTTGCCTTTTAACGAGAAACCGAGCAATTCAGCCCTCTGCTCCAGCTCTGGCGCTTCGATCGTTCCGTTAACCCACCGCTGCAAAACATTACTCCTCAGCACCTTCCAATCTTCTTCCTGACAATACCGGCTTCGTTCTTCGCGCTGCCAGTCTTGCACAATAAGTTCGATGGTGGATTCGAGTTCTTCAAGATTGATCGGCTTCAAAATATAGTTTTGAATCCCAAGCTTAATCCCGCGTTTAACATAGTCAAACTCCTCGTAGCCGCTTAATATAATAAACCGGGTGTGAGGGTGCAGCTCCTTGATCTTTTGGATTAACTCCAAACCGTTCATTTTAGGCATCATAATGTCCGTTATCAGCAGATCCACGGGTTCGTCTCTTAGTTGTTCCAAAGCCTCTGCACCGTCCCGCGCCGTTCCCGCCACTTCGAAGTTAAACCGGCTCCAGTCCATAATAGCGGATAAGCCCTGAACGATAAGCGGCTCGTCATCAACAAACCATACCTTTCTCATGTACTCTCCCCCTTAAGCAGCATAGGTATTTTCAGGCAGACCTCAGTGCCCCGGCCCTCTTGGCTGGCTATCGTCAATCCGTACCCCGGCCCGTAATTGAGCACAATTCGTTCGTGAACGTTCATCAAGCCAATGGATGCATACACTTTATCCACTCCAGAGGCAGCAGCACCGTCAAGCGTTCGTCTAATCTCTTCCAATCTGCTTGGCGAAATGCCCGTTCCGTTATCCGTAACTGTAATCAAGATATATTCTTGTTCGCGTCTGGCCGTAACACAAATCCGGTTATCCTCCTCCGACGACCGGAAGCCGTGGACGAAATAATTTTCAACTACAGGCTGAACCAACAGTTTAATCATCGGACAATCCCGAATCTCCGGTTCAAGCTCAATTTGCGTCACCAGCCGGCCTTCATAACGGATACGCAGCAGCTCCAAATACACCCTGCACATTTCGAGTTCTTCTCCAAGCGTAACGATGGTGCTCTGCTTGACCATATTTTTAAACAAGACCGACAGACTGTAGATCATTTGCCCGGTTTCCCTAGCTCCCTGCACGTAAGCCTTCATTCGGATAGATTCCAGCGTGTTATATAAAAAATGCGGGTTGATCTGGGACTGCAAAGCGACGAGTTCTGCCTGTTTTTGCTTGAGTTCGGAAGTGTACATCTGGTCAATGTACTGCTCCAGCCGGTCCCCCATATCGTTAAACCGGGCGGCAATCTGCTGCAGTTCGTCTTCTCCCGGCATGTGAATCCGGGTCGATAAATCCCCTTCCCCGATCCGGTTCATAGAGCGAATAATCCGCTGCACCTTTTTTGAATACTTTCGTATAACCGAGAAGGTAACCGCGAAGCTCGCGGCTATAAATAAAAGCGTAATGGCTGCCAAGCTGAGCTTGAGATGTTTGGTATTCAGCTGAATGGATGATTTGGGCACCATTGCAGCAACACTCAGACCTGAATTTCCGACTTGAAGCACCGTTGCTTTTGAGGATTCATCCGGCTGTACCCGCTTGTCTCCATGATTTAGATCCATTCGATGAACGGAGCCGCTCCGGCTTCCTTCTCCTTCTGAATCAAAGATCGTCTCCCCCTGCGGTGTTAGCGCTACGAGCCTTCCTCTCATGGAAGCCCTGTTTTCCAGCCAAGCCGAGATTTGCTTTCGGTCAAATTCAACATTAATGATCCCGATTTGTTCAAGCGTCCACGGGTCTTTTAACTCGCGGGAGTAGGAGTAAACCTCCTGATTCCCCTCTTTTTTCGAATCCCAGCTCTGGGGTTCAAGCAGATTAAACGGGGGGGCATAATGTTGGGAAACGGTTTCATTATCGAGCATCTGCCGGCTTTTACTGAAGAACATATCGAAGTTTTGAGTACTGCTGTACACGGTTATGCTTTTGACACCGGGCTCCTGCTCCAAGTAATTTTTGATCAATGCCGTAAAGGAGCGGGGCCGCTCTCCTGTCCTGGAGTAGAGATCAAGCCTGTACTTCAAATAACTTTCATAATCATGGTTCAGAAAAAACGTTAGCTCATCACTAAGCGCGGCGTCTCCATAAATTTGTTGCAGCATGCTCATCACTCCCTCATACTGGCGGTTCAAGTACATACTTAGGACATGAGCAGATTTGAGATTGGCATCGGTATACTCGCGTAAAATCCGCTGGGTCTGGTACTGGTAGACAAGCACCGCAGCGATTCCAAAAAGAAGCATCATTACGGCGGAATACAACACAATGATTTTGTTGAACATCTTTCGTTTCAGGTGATTGGAATAAAACCTCCGGAGTTTCCAGATATCGACCACTTCCTATTTTTAGCGCTTACTTTCGGGGTTCAGTTTAACACCTTACCCATTCTTGTGGCAATTCATTACTCTTGCATACTCCCGTGTTCTCGGCCGAGTGTGTCGATCTGGTTTGAAAAAACGGCTGCCTGTGATTATAATGTTACTGATCCCCCAAGATCGATCCCCCCACTTTAGGGTCTAAACGCCCGCAAGCACGGCCTAATGGCTCCGCCTTCATTCTGCACTCCCTATTATCAAAAGGGGGTACCTTCCATGTTTCTCACTCAGCAAAAGCTTGAAGCCCGCATTCACGAATTATCCGGTTACCGTTACCGCGATTCCTTGTCCATCCCGTCGTTTCGCTGTCTGGAAGACCGGGGCAATGAAATCAATCCGGCCCTTCCCGAGGTAGACGATACATGGGGCGAACTGCCTGTCGGCGGCACATGGACAGGACGCGACCTGTATTTATGGCTGTCCGCCGAAGTAGACATACCCTCCTCTTGGACCGGCAAAAAAGTGCTGGGCCGCTTTGACTTTGGAGAGACCGGGGGCGGAAACAACTCCGGTTTTGAATCCCTGTTATACCTCCAAGGGGCTCCCTACCAAGGGGTGGACTCCAACCATACCGAGGTATTTCTGAACAAAGAGCTGTCCGGAACCCGTCAGCGGTTCCTGTTCCGCCTCTGGTCGGGTCTTGAAGGCGGCGGACCAAAGAGAGACCAGACCCACTCCGTCCGGTTGGCCGAGCTCTGCTGGCTGGATGAAATGGCGGACGACTACTACTATACGCTTCTCGCCGCTTCCGAAACTATTAAAGTACTGGACCCGAACCTTGCGGAAAGAGCGCAGCTGCAGAAATCTGCGGACCGATCCCTGGCGCGGATCGACTGGAGCCGTCCGGGTTCGGATGCTTTTTACCGCTCGGTTTATGCAGCCAGAGACGAACTTGCACACGCGATCCAGACAATGGAGAAAACAACCCCTGTCGAAGTAACATGTGTGGGCCACACCCATATTGACGTGGCCTGGTTATGGCAGCTGAAGCATACCCGGGAAAAATGCGCCCGCTCCTTCTCCACGGTCATGCGCCTGATGGAGCTGTTCCCGGAGTATATTTTTTTACAAACCCAGCCTCAGCTGTATGAGTATGTGCAGCAGGACTACCCTGAGCTGTACGAGGAGATTAAACAACGGGTATCGGAAGGTCGCTGGGAAGCCGGAGGCGGCATGTGGCTCGAAGCGGACTGCAACCTGACATCAGGAGAATCCCTGGTGCGCCAGCTGCTTATGGGAACCCGGTTCTTCAAAAACGAATTGGATGCCGGCTGTGACTACTTATGGCTTCCGGATGTGTTCGGCTACAGCTGGTCTCTGCCGCAGATTTTGAAAAAATCAGGCATTCACACCTTTATGACCACAAAAATCAGCTGGAACCAATACAATCGGATGCCGCATGATACGTTTTACTGGCGGGGCATTGACGGAACCGAAATTTTGACCCATTTCATTACGACGACCGAACCCTGGTCCGAGCCAGGCTCCTGGTTTTACACCTACAACGGCCGGATCCTGCCGAAAACAGTAAAGGGCAGCTGGGATGCATACCGGAACAAGGAAATGAATCAAGAACTGCTGCTGTCCTACGGTTTTGGAGACGGCGGCGGCGGCGTTAACCGCGAAATGCTGGAAATGCGCCGCAGGCTGGATCAAATGCCCGGGCTGCCCAAGCTCAAGACTGGACGTGCGGGTGAGTATTTCCGCAAATTGAATGAAACCGTAGCGAAAACGGACAGCTATGTGCATACCTGGGATGGCGAACTTTACCTGGAATACCACAGGGGTACGTACACCAGTCAAGCGTACAACAAACGAATGAACCGCAAGCTGGAGCTGCTGTACCGTGAAACCGAGTGGCTGAATGCCTTGAACAGCGTATTCAGCGGTGATTGGACCCGTTATCCGGCTGAATCTCTGGCTGCCGGCTGGAAGATTATTTTGCGGAATCAGTTTCATGATATCATCCCGGGTTCCTCGATCGGGGAAGTATATGAGGATAGCCGCATCGAATATGCGGATGCCCAAAGCATCGGCCTCACGGCCTGGCAGCAGGCGGAGCAAGCCATTGTTGAACGGCGGCCGGGCGGCAAGGAATATACCATATGGAACACGGCTCCATGGGTCTGGACCGGACTGGTGGAAATCGCAAACGAGTACACTGAGGGCTTATGGAAGGATATGCTGGGCAACACGCTGCATTCTCAAAAAACAGAAACGGGATGGCTTGTGGAAGCCCAAAACCTTCCTTCGCTTGGGTATGCAGCGATCCGGCTGGAGACGCTGTCTTCAGCTCCAGAAACTTACGATTGCCCGTTTACTGTGAAGGATCAAGGAATAGATACACCTTTTTACAAACTGGAATGGAATAAATACGGTCAGCTGACCCGAATTTACGATGTGGAGAATCAGCGCGAGGTGCTCGCTAAGGGATCGTGCGGGAATGTTTTTCAGGTGTTTGAGGATAAACCGTTGGCTCATGAAGCCTGGGACATCGATATTTTTTATCAGGAAAAATCCCGCGAAATCCGCAGCTTAAAAGAAATCCGTCTCGTAGAGTGCGGACGTCTGCGGGCAGGACTTGAGTTTACCTGGACTTACGGCGACTCCTTGATCCGTCAGCGGTTGATCGTGTATGCCAACAGCCGCCGAATTGATTTTGAAACCGAGGCCAACTGGCATGAAAAACAGCAGCTGCTTAAGGTTGCCTTCCCTGTTCATATCCGTACCACCGAAGCCACATATGACATCCAGTTTGGCAATGTGAAGCGCCCGACGCATTGGAATACCAGCTGGGACATGGCCCGCTTTGAGACTGTTGGCCACCAATGGGCGGACCTGTCTGACCAAGGTTACGGCGTAAGCCTGATGAATGACTGCAAATACGGTTATGACATTAAACACAACCAGGTACGCTTGTCGTTGATCAAATCGGCAACACACCCTGATCCTGAAGCGGATCAAGGCAAGCATCAATTCACTTATGCTTTATTTCCTCATCAGGGAGGCTGGCTGCATGGGGACACCGTCCGGTATGCCTGGGAATTGAACAGCCCGTTAAAAGCGGCTTCAGGAACAGCGGAGCAGCACAGCTTCTCCATGTTCAGCCTAAGCCCCAATACGGCGATGATTTCAGCCGTAAAAAAATCCGAAGACCGCGGCACGGTCATTGTCCGGCTGCATGATTACTCCGGAAGCCGACAGCAGCTCACGCTGAACAGCGGCTTTACCATCTCGGGCTGGCGGGAATGCAGCCTGATGGAGAAACCGGAAGGCGAAATGCAGACAGGAACCATTTCGTTTGTGCTTGAACCATACGAGATCAAAACGTTTGAGCTCGAATTGATCAAATAAAACGACTCACAGGAGATACAAAAAGCCTTAGCACCCTTATCCAGTTAATGATAATAGCACAAGGCTTTATTGCTGCCCGGCCGCTTCCTCTATTCTATAGGGGAGCGGCCGCTCCCTAGTCTTATTTATAATAAGAGCTTGTTAACGGGATAAACACGGAACCGCCGTTTTTCACTTGCCCGTGCACGAATAGTGATTTTACCCCAGCAATATCCACTTCCAGGGTAACCAGTCCATCCTCTACCCGGATCTCTTGTTTTTTCAGTGTGGTATCTGTGTCGGAATCATTGATCATGAACTCCTCGATGTCCGAACCGATTGCCGCCACCTGCAGGTACAGCTTTTGGTATTTTCCTTTGGGATACAGCATAAACGAGCTTCCCCGGGTGCCGCTCCCATTATCAAAAAAAACGTCCTTGTAATCCTTGCCATTGTATACGGTCATTTTTGGGTCTTTTGTATGATAGGAGGAGTCAAATCCTGCCGCAATCGAAACGCCTTCGGTCTGTTCGCCCAATTGGATGGTGTTGGTTTTTCCATCAAATTTCACGGTTACACCCAGCAGATCCGAAACCGACCGGACCGGCAAATATGTAGTGTTGTTATAGGAGATAGGAGCAATCACTGCGCCGCTGCCGTTCTTAAGCTGAACGGGTTGGCCGTCTACCTTAAACTTGATGCCGGGATTTAAATAAGCCTTAATCTCCTGAAGATTCGAACCGGCATAAACGCCTGTTCCGAGGCACCCCAACATCGCTAAGGAGATGAATGCCGCTGCCGTTTTCTTTTTCAAATTCGATAACTCCTTCCCAATACTTTAAATTTGAAATGATCAGGCAGATTATACCTATTTTTTTCTTCATAGGCAATAAAATATTACGAATTTAATACGTGCGCCAGGTCATCTAACACCTCCCCCAGCTTCATGTTATAGGCCGCCATCTGCATGTTTGGTCCCGGATTGAAATGAACGCCAACCCTCCCTTCTGAAGCCCCGGAAACTATATTTTTATTCCACTATAAAAAATCATCAAAAAAATTTTTAAGGAAAAGCTAGGAATGGACACCTTCTTTAAAGTATTATTAAGTGAACGCTTTACTTCGTTAAACAACATGGTATTTATACTTTCGGACGGTGTTATGCATACTACAGATTTAGCAGCGGGTTCCTCCATAAAAATTAATAATAACCCAGAAAAAAAGAATTGATTACCACTTTCATGTCATTTTTATGTAATATTCTTTTTAATCATTTATGTGTTTGACTTTTATTTCATTTCATCCTAGGAACAGGGAGGGTTCAATCAAGTGTCCACACTTCAAACCGAAACCCAGTCAGCGGCAAAAAATTATGTACAGCGTATTTACGAAGAAGTTCAGCGCCGCGATCCGCAGGAGCGGGAGTTTCATCAGGCCGTCAAGGAGATTCTGGATACGCTCGTCCCTGTGTTAGAGCGGCATCCCCATTACATGGAGAACTCCATTCTGGAACGTCTTGTCGAACCGGAGCGCACCGTGTCCTTTCGGGTTCCATGGTACGATGACGCCGGCCGGATCCATGTGAACCGCGGGTACCGCGTACAGTTCAACAGCGCAATCGGTCCTTATAAAGGCGGCCTTCGCTTCCACCCTTCCGTTTATTTGGGGATTGTCAAGTTTTTGGGGTTTGAGCAGATTTTCAAAAACGCCCTGACCGGCCTGCCCATCGGCGGCGGCAAAGGCGGCTCCGATTTTGATCCTAAAGGCAAATCCGACCGGGAGATCATGGCTTTTGCCCAAAGCTTTATGACTGAACTGTACCGGCACATTGGACCGGATACCGATATCCCCGCGGGCGATATTGGTGTAGGCGCACGCGAAATCGGCTACATGTTTGGGCAATACAAGCGGATTCACGGCGGACATGAAGCCGGCGTCCTGACAGGCAAAGGCCTGCTGTATGGCGGAAGCCTGGCGAGAAAAGAAGCCACCGGTTACGGGCTTGTTTATTTTGTCCAGGAAATGCTGGCCATGCAAGGGCTGGACTTC
Organism: Paenibacillus nanchangensis; assembly: GCF_046543445.1. Lineage (NCBI taxonomy): Bacteria > Bacillati > Bacillota > Bacilli > Caryophanales > Paenibacillaceae > Paenibacillus > Paenibacillus nanchangensis. Next base: position 68,867 of record NZ_JBHOFD010000011.1, on the reverse strand, counting down.
CAAGGTCAATCGGTTGTCGTTTCGGGTTCAGGTAATGTTTCGATTTACGCCATTGAGAAACTGCAGCAGCTTGGCGCGCACGTCATTGCCTGCAGCGATTCCGGCGGTTATATCCACGATCCGCAAGGCATCAACCTGGAGACCGTCAAGCTGCTGAAAGAACAAAAGCGCACCCGAATCAGCGAATACGTGAATGAACATCCTCATGCCGTCTACACAGAAGGCAGCACAGGCATCTGGAATCTCCCCTGTACCATCGCATTGCCTTGTGCAACGCAAAACGAGCTGGACGAAACAGCGGCACGCACCTTGGTAGCTAACGGAGTAATGGCGGTCGGGGAAGGGGCGAATATGCCTTCCACCCTTTCGGCTATCGATTATTTTCTGGAGCATCAAATTCTGTTTGGACCCGCCAAAGCAGCCAATGCAGGCGGTGTAGCCGTCTCCGGACTGGAAATGAGCCAAAATGGCCTGCGCCTTTCCTGGTCCTTTGAAGAAGTTGATGAACGCCTGCATCAAATTATGAAAAATATTTTCCGCAGCGCCGTTAACGCGGCGGAGGAATACGGGGTACCGGGCAACCTGGTGGCGGGAGCCAATATCGCAGGTTTCCTGAAGGTAGCCGATACCATGCTGGCCCAAGGCGTTGTTTAATCACCGTTAAAACGTAACTAAAGGAGGATCCCGCCGGATCCTCCTCTTTTGCGTGTGTTTCCTGGTCCTTGTGCTTTCTAAGGAACAAAAGTCCGCTGTCGTCTTTATCCTCCCCCATTCAACCAGGCCGTTACAGGGAACATGTGACCCGCGCATAAAACCATTCTTTTTGCAGCAGCCTAAAGACGGACTGGATTGTAATTAAAGGAGGGAAGTACGGATGGACAACAAATCACAAGGCAGTGGACTCAGCAAATATGAAGTACAACGCAGCAAATTCAATGTCATGCCGGACCCAAGCAAGGAAAAAGAAGAGTTCGCCGAAGAAATTGCTGCAGATGCCAAAGCTGCTTTTAACAATCAAAAATCCGGGCAGCAAAACAGCTAACCCGGGAAACAAACAAGGGGCCAGTCCGGCTTAATGCCGGTGGCCCCAGAACTCTTAAATCCGTCCTGCTTCAATATAGTCGCTTAGCGGACGTGCCAGATGCGCCATTCCGTCCTCAAGCTCATAAGCAAGCTGTTCCCAGAAGCGCCCGGGGCCCGTGCAGCCGGCTTCAACCTGCTCCGCCAACTCCACAAACTCCCTTGCCGCTGCTTCCATTACCGCAGCCGCCGTAGACGGATAGGCCCGCGCCCGAAAATGCGCGCTTATAAACAAACAAAACACGGAAACGAACTGCTCCAAAGACCGGTTGACAATTCCTCCATCCAGTTCGCCTATTTCTTCGGCATCCGCTTCTGCAACCTCCCGGGCATCAACCAAAAACCGGACATGTCCATCCCGGTCAAGCGCAAACGCCCCGTGGAATGGACCCGCAGCCGCCGTACCAAACATTTCGTAGTTTTCTTCTTCCCGGACCGCATCCAGCATTTGATCGGGGAACGCCGCAAAGGTAAACCCTTGAAAATCGATGAGACGCCCCAAGGGATTGGCCCCGATTTCTTCCACCGTCATGGTCTGAACCGGACGTGCCGACACACGCAACCCATATGCCGCAAATTCCTCCACTTTCAGTCCATCAATTCCCACGGTATCCCTCCCCTTTGGTATCCAGCATCATCCCCCCTGTCCGGTGCTACTTCAAAGGCACCTGCTTGGCCAACTGCTCAAACTTCGCCAGATGCGGAGCGGCCTGAGAGGCGATGTTTTTCAGGTAACGGATCGATGCCTGTTTGGCTTTTTCTTCCGCAGCGGTGTCCGTAGGGAAGATCCAATACTCTTTGTAGACTTGGCCTTTCTGGTACTGCACACGGAACAGATTGCCCTCTTTCCACTGTTGAAGCAGGCTGCCGTTTGTGCCCCAGATGGAAATAGTTGTTCCGTTTCCTTTATACATAAAACTGTAGTCTGGATCGGCTACAGCATGCATCACCTGATAGCCGCTTTTCCAGACGTTGTTGCCAAATTCGCCGGTGGTAATGGCATTACTGACGACTTCGCCGGTAGTCTCGATGACTTTGTCGGTGAACGTGCCGGTTCCGCTCATTTGATCGTTTTTCCAGGCCCCATTGTATACGGTCCGGTGTGTTCTTCCGTCTTCACTTATGTACTCGTTATAATATTTGCCTGCCCCTGAACGTTTACCTTGCACAAAATCGCCCATGTACCATTTGTTGTTGCTCCACGTGAGTTTGCCTTTTCCGTGAGGCAGTCCGTTTTTGACCTCCCCAAGGTACACGCCATTCGCAAACTTCATGGTCTCCGCCGCGGTTGCGGCATTGGCGCCCGGAACGGTACGTACAGCCGCAGGCGATAAGGATGTTACGCTGAGTGCTGCCAATAATGTGATCAAAATTCTCTTTTTCATCCTCTAATCCCCTTATACACAATAGTTGCTACACCACTTGCCCTTTCATTTCCAACTCTTTGATTATACTCGTTATCTCTCAAAATACCATTCCAGAAACGAATTAAAATCCGGCCAATCCGGGGTCACATGCCCCGTTTCAAACAATCGGGCCAGCTTCTCCCCTACCTCCAAATGCAGAACTTCTCCCGTGGACCGGTTATAAAAAAATCCGTCTTCATCAAACGTGGACAATGGGATGTACGCTTCGGGCAGCTTCAGCGATTCATGTGCTGAGGTGACGGACTGCTGATAATGTGAATTAAGAATGAACCAGCAGACCTGGTAAATCTCCCGCTTCCTGCTTAAAAACGTATGCAAATCTTCAGCATGCAGATAAAATTCGGCAAAGTCGGACGCCAGGTCCACGTTTATGCTTTGCAGCGCTGTTTTATACTCCTCCGGGACCGATTCATGCCACCAGCCTTTTTGCTGGCAGTATTCCTTCACTTTATTGGACAACATTCGGCTTCACTCCTATTGAGATTTTAATAAAATACACATACTTGTATTACCCGTAACCGTTTAGCCGGAATACACAAGGTCCAATGCCGGGACAAGACGGCCAACGACGGACTAGACCGCCAACGACAAACTGGGCCGCCAACGACAAACTGGACCGCCAACGACGGACTAGACCGCTTTACTTGCTTCCCTCGCATCCGTTAAACTACGAATACCGGAAAAATTTAGGGGGGGAACAACGTGATACAGCAATTTTTAATTATGGCACCTTTAAGCGAACTGACATACTGGCCGGAGGAAGATTCGGAAGACTACCTGGTTCATCCCAATTTCGAGAGCATTATGGATGTGCTGAACCTGCAGATTCCTTTTCGTGATATTCACGAATATGCCCTGAAGCAGCCCGTCCACACCGGGCATGTGCTGAAGTATGTGCTTAAGGATACGCCTGGTACCTACATTATTATAGATTCTTATCAAGACCCGCTCGATCAGCTTGGCATGGTCCGGTTCGGCTGGAGCTGCGGCAGTCACTTTGAAGAGCTTCAGAGACTCTCGCGAAAATTATACGATGAATGCGAAGACAAAGTTTTTTACCAGGAAGGACAGTCCGTACTGTACAAGCTTGCCCGTCCTGAGAACTACCCCAACATCATCCGTCACGGCGAGCGTGTATTTCATCAGGAGTTGAAAGTATACCCGCTGTAAAAATGAGAATCCGCATCACGTCGGCAGAGGACCCGCCCCGGCGCAAAGCGTCGGGAGCTGCATAGTAAACCATGTTGATCCCGTATTCACTGCGTTCGGTCCCTGCTTACGTGTACGACAGTACTTTGAAGCCGTCTTTTCCGGGCAGCAGCTCAATAAACAAACCCGATAGGTGATGATACAGGAGCGCCTCGTATTCGCTGCCTATATATTCCCGCTTCCCGGTGGAGATGCGCCAGACTTGAAACGGCACGTTTTTTCCCCATAAAAACAGCCGGTCTCCCTTGGCCGCCATGTCCGCCCGCGGATTAAAATGCCCATCGGTGCCCACTGTGCCGCAGCTGAACGCGGGCATTCCATGCAGTACTTTACGGTATTCCGGCCGTTCCATATCAAAAATGACGATTACCGGCGACGTCCCTTCCTCCCCCTGATCCTCCTCATCCAGCAGCTCTGCATCCACATGTCCCCACACCGCAACCTGCGTGGGACCGGTCCAGCAGACCGGCAGATCCCAGTCCTCCGTTTGCCAAAGCGGACGAACGGATGGTCCGTCATCCGGTTCCCATGGGTTCGCCGTCCAATTGGACACGGACCAGCTCTGAAGAATTCCGGCAGGTCCCCATACCCAGCCGCTGTCGGCGATCCATTGTCCCCCCGGCGAAACCCGCAATCTGCCGTGAAAATAATCGGCTTCACGCTCGTTATCCTGCCTTGCCGTCAGCAGCCCGCCGGTAGCCGGATCCGAAAGATCCAGCCGGTTCCAATCCGATCCATGGACAAGCAGCCATTTATCCCGGTCCGGTACAAATGCAAGCGGAAATGTGCTGACTTCTGTGTAATAATCGCCCCGTGACCGCTGGATGTTCAAGGTTTTCGCCGATAAATCGTAAACTCCCGCATACCTGCCAAAACGGTTGGAGATCCCGGCAAATTTTCCGTCCGGACTGGCAACAAGCTGGACAGGCAGCTTTGGATCGAAATCCGGCAGCCGGAGCTGCAAAAGATGCTCCGCGGCCCCTGTATTCAGATCAAGTTTCCACAGCTCACCGTCTGTAGTGAGAGCCAGCAGCTTAATGTCAGCAGGATCTGCACCCGGCAGCGTCTCGAACGCTGTGATTGCCCTTGGCTTCAAGAGATTTTGCGGCAAAGAAACTTCCTGTAGAATATGCATATTTTCTTCCCTCCACGGCCAATTTACCAGACGGCTAAAATGTCCTCATTCCTGCAGTCTACAGGCAGGCAAAAAGGCTGCCCGGTGGACGGACGGTTCGGATTTAGTTTCGCTATAGTTGGATTGTACGCACACAAAAAGTACATTGGCAAGGTTTCGGGGGGTGGCATCGACCGTTAGGCGGATGAAAAAGGGACCTTGCTCCTGCCTAATATGCCTGAAATGCGTGTGGACGCAATACCGGTCCGCAGCGAGAAGACAGGACCGCTGTAACACTGGGCAAATCTATTAAACCAGACTTGTCCTTAAGGTGGAAATCGTTGGATGGCCTCGCTGAACGTGATAAGATAGTTTGAGTTCCGCTAATTTCCATCATTTCGTTGTTTCGTGAGGAGGAAAATCAAATGCAGCTTTATACGTACGACCTCGGCTTTTTCCCGCTTGACTGGGAGTTCTGCTTCATGCAAATTGAAGATTACAAAGCGTTCCTGACCCGGAAATACGCTGAAAATGAAACGTTTTACCAGCATGCCGGCGCCAAGATCGGCGATGTGCTGCGGGAGCTGGATGAACTTCTGGAGGCCGCAATGAAGGACTGGGTAAAGCAGTTTCCACGGAATAACGAGCTGCGCTGCCCTCCCATGGTGTTTGCCCTTCCGCAGGGAGACCTGCGGGGCGGCGCCGTCTTTGGAATGATATTAAAGCGTGACGAAGACGGCGATACGCTGGTGTATTCCCCCGTCCCTCTTCCTCATTTAAAAGAGGTGTAAAGCCATGACGGAAATGCTGCGTCCCGAGTGGATGATGCTCAACCGTACCGGCAAGGAGCGCCGGATGCGCGAGCTTGAGGCGAAACTGCCTGAGGGTTTTATTTTTAAGCGGATGGAGCGGTTTGAACGGTACGGTGTCAGCCTAGAAACGGGCGTCTTTACCTATAAAGACAGCGAATTTGTGTGGATTCCCGGCGACAGGGTTACCTTAGGCTGGGAGCAGTCGCTATGGCCAGGAGAGATGGACCAGACTACGATGGAGGATATGCAGGAAACCTTGGCCGCAGCGGGAATGGATGCGGCAGCCGGCCCCGAGCTGCTGCAGCAGCAGATGTCGCCCATACGGAGCACTGAGATTCGAGCCATGCTGGTAGAACGGAAGACGCATTCCGCAGGTTGGATCGAAGTTGCAGAAGGCGATCTGGACCCGCAGGAGGATGAGGATGTACTGGAACAGTTAGCGGAGTTCAGACTTTCGGATTTGAACGGATACGAAGTGTATCAGTCCTATCGCCTGGACCGCACAGCAGACGGTATTCGTATTTATCTGTTCGAATACACTGAGGATTTATCCGAGTGGTTAGAGCATAAACTGGAGGAACCCTTTGACCTCCTGACCGAAGAGGAATGGGAGTATGTCTACGGGGGAGGAACCCGCTCGTTGTTTCCTTGGGGGGACAGCTTCGATTACACGATGAAGGTCGCTCATTTCGGTGAACTGGATAAGCTTGGCGAAGCAGGCGAGCTTGACAGGTTTGGCGAAACGCGCGAGCTTGTCAAGCTTGGCGAAGCAGGCGAGCTTGTCAAGCTTGGCGAAACTGGCGAAACTGGCGGATCAGCCGGTAAAGGATCACCGGACCGGCCCTTTGATTTGGCCCTTCCGAACGGCTTTGGCCTCTGTTTTCTTGGCGATCCTTACCAGATTGAGCTTACCGTCTCGCCGGAAGGACAGGCCGTCAGCAAAGGCGGAGACGGCGGAAACGCCATTTGCAGCGGCGGCGGGATCTTTTGGGGGTATCTCCCTGTCGCCGTCTATTTCCGGAATAACAGAGATGACGATTTGGAATGGGCGGACCGCCTTGACCATCTGCATTACCGGCGGATCCTCCGGTTGTAAGACGGTTACTTCAATGCTGCCCACCCTCCGCAGCACGGGCGAGAATATAAACCCTTCCGTCTGCGTTAATCACCTGGGTCCCGTTATCCAGCTCCGCGAGCGGCTGCTCCCAGTGCACATGGCCGCAGGCGACAAGCAGCGGCGGCATCCGTTCCAGCACCTGACGGATGCCGGGTTCGCCAGGCAGCAGCCTGGAAGGCACATCAGGGCCCTGGTGAAGCATTAACAGCTCGGGACCGCTCCGGAGAAGCCTGTGCAGCACGCCTAGATACTCCGCTTCCGGCATCCGGTTTGGTTTGTCTGCCCTCCCGATCACACCGCCCAATCCTGCGGCCTTTATTCCGCGATGCTCTGAGATTTTGGGAATGTCATAATAGTCGATTCCCGGCGTAATCTGCATCTGCTCCACCCCTTCGGGTGTAAACAAATCGTGATTACCCGCCACGCCGATTACCGTCTGGAACGAGCGCCGGAAGGCGTTCCATACGGGCAGCGGGTCGCCGCTGGAGCCTCTTTTGGCGGGATCGCCGTACAAATCGCCGCACAGCAGCACCATCACCTTGTCCATTTGGAGCGCCGGGAACGCTGCCTCCAGCAGAATTGGCAGCCATTCGGCCAATTCTGCACCAATCTGCTTGTCGGGCGCCTCTCCCACAGCCTTGTGCCCCGAAATTCCCTGCAGATCGGAGGCAATAATCAGGCCGTCGATCCCTTCAGGCAGGCCCGCAATCTGACCTGCATAGACAGGCAGCCAGACATGTGCCGCCCCTTTTCCGCCAGGCTGGGCGGAAGTGACGGGAAGCTGATCCACCGGCTGGTCGTCAAGACTGACGATACGCAGTGCCCGGCTTCCTTTTTTAGCTGATTTCATAACCTCACTCCCTGTCCTGTACGCCCTGTACTGAAGGGACAAAATCTTCCCTACCCGTCATTGCTGCTGCCGCAAACCGCTTCCCAGGCTTCCGCCACCGTAACCGGCGTTTTGGTACTGGACTCGCCTCCGCCTTCCGCCGTCCAGAGCGGCGGGTAATAGCTGAACACCTGCCCGGCCGAAAGTTCACTCAGCTCGTTCCGCCAGCCCTCCCAGCGAAATGTCTTGTAGAACTGATCCAAATCCCCTTCCGCCAACCAGCCGATAAAACCGGAGTAGGCGAGTTCAGTCGATTCCCATTCCAGTGTATCCGGCGCGTAATAATAGATATGGCCTGTCCGGCCGAACCGCCCCGTATCCAGCGCAAAAAAACCGCCCGCAGCGTCATAAGCCACCACCAGCAGTCCGGACAGGGACGGCGTCCCGCCAGCGCTTTGCAGTCCGTTCCACCCGGCCAGATTTCCATAAATGCCCTCCCCGCCAGCGCCAAGCAGAGTAAGCCAGCCGTAATCAAAGACGATCCCGCCCGTCTCATAAGCGATTGTCCCGAGATAAGACCGGGTGCTGACCTGAAGGAGATACAGCGTTTTCTCCGGCGCGCCTTCCGCTGGCGGGATTACACGGTATTGATTTTTCCCGCCGCTAAGCAGTTCCCTGAGCTCCGACCAGGCATGGTTTTCTTTATCAACAAGCGCTTCTACAGATAAGGTATTCATTGGTTCGCCCCTTTCTAATGCTGCTGCCGCCTCATCCTTCGATGATTGCTGCCTTTCGATGGTTGCAGCCCTTTCGCTGATTCCAGTCTGTTTCAACCCATTCCCGCCCCCAGCGCAGGAAGTACGGATAAACGCAGGCCTCAAAGCACTGCAGTGTTTGTCCGGATGGATGGAGGGAACTGAACGGCTTATCTTGTCGCCGCCCACTCCCAAAACTCAAAATGCTCCGACCCTGCTTCAGCAGCAAGCTCAGCCGCCTTGACCGGCAGGAGATAGGCCGTACCGAGCGCGCGGATAAAAGATTCAAAATCCCGAGCAGCACTCCGCCAGCTGCCCCATTCGTCTTCACTTGTTACTGCGTAGACTTCGCCGCTGTCCGTGTTCAAAAAGATCCCGTACGGATCGGAGTTCGCAATACCCAACCAGGAGGAAGGCCTCGTCTCCCCGCTCCACCACTGGTCAAACGAAGCGGTTGTGTTCATAGCCACGATCATTTCCACGTAATCCTGTTCCGCACCAAACATCACGTTATTCAACGAAAAATCATCCAGCTCATACGCGGATATAAAACGGGCGAACGGTTCGGGAAAAACGGTACCCAGCCGCTGCTCCGCCTCTTCCAGCCCGGCAAGCGGTTTGGCTCTTTTGACCAGCCTAAGACCGGTTACTACATCCGCCAGCGGAATAAATTTACGGTCCAGACTCTCCGCGATTTCGTTTATGGTTAACAACATACGCACGCTCACCCCTAAGAACTCGGCTTCTATAAACCTATGATTTCTATTATAGCTGTTTCCAGGAGAAGGACAAATTGGCGAATCGCTCTCATATGAATCTATTGGGACGAGACGTAAGCTTCTGCATCAGCCGGTTAAGATTAATTTAAGATTAACGAAATAGTACCGAAAGGTTGAACTGATATTCTTAATCCGTACGTCTGCCAAAAAGGGACGGAATCAAGGAGAAGAGGTAAAGAGAGAGATGAAAAGAATACTGCGGACCATAATCCAAACATTTATAATCATGCTGGTTATGGTCACCGGCAGCGTGCTGCCTTTACTGCAACCGGGGATAGCCCATGCGAAAACGGCTCCACCACTTGCTTTAGACACGGACCGAATTGATAAATTTGTGGAAACGATGCGCGAAAAGCTGGATATTCCGGGTGTGGCTGTCGGCGTTGTGCAGGGAGACCAGACCGTCTACACCAAGGGGTATGGAATTTCCGGCTCCGATGGCCAGCCTGTTACCGCGCAAACCCCTTTCATTTTAGGCTCCGTCACCAAATCGTTTACAGCGCTGGCCATCATGCAATTAGTTGAACAAGGCAAAATTGACCTGGATGCGCCGGTGCAGCGCTATTTGCCGGACTTTGAGCTTGCCGACAAGGAAGCGGCAAAAACGATCCTCGTCCGGCATCTGCTGAATCAGAACAGCGGGCTGTCCACATTACATGGGCGGGCGGCTTTTACCAACACGGTGCCATCGATAGATGAACTTATCCATAATCTGAAAACCACACCATTAACCGAGGCCGTCGGCAGCAAGTTTCAATACTCCAATTTTAATTACGATATACTGGGCGGAATTATTCAGGCCGTTTCCGGCAAGTCTTATGCTGGATATATTCAGGATCATATCTATTCTCCTTTGGATATGAACAACAGCTTTACTTCTACGCCTGAAGCGAAACTACATGGATTGGCCACAGGCTACAAATCCGTTTTTGGTTTCATTGTTCCTTTTGAGCAGCCGGACAACCAATCTATGCTTGCATCCGCGTATCTGATCTCAAGCGCAGAAGATATGACCCATTATTTAATTGCGCAAATCAATGGCGGTAAATTCCGTGACCGCAGTGTGGCTGCTGCAGAAAGTGTTGTGAAGATGCATCAGCCGGCCATAAAAGATCCTACCACCGGCGGTGAATACGGCATGGGCTTTGAGATCGTTAATGGTATTGTTCAGCATGCAGGTGACGTTGAGAGCTTTCATTCCGATATCAAGCTGGACGGAAATTTAGGTGTTGTGGTATTGGTCAATACACATGATTATTTAGTTCGAGGCTTCAAATTAAGTATGGTGGCTGATGGAATTCTTGATATTCTGCATGGCCTCGAGCCGGACGAGGATGCAGGCAGCATTACCGGTACACTTATTGTTGTTGACATAGCATGTGCAGCATTGGTAATTATGCTGGGAGTGTCCGTTTACAATCTGCTTAAACTAAAAAAAAGAATCCGGTTTACCCCGCTGCGGATCAGCTTATTCGCAATGGGCCTGCTTTTGTTTCATGTCGTGCTGCCGATTACGGTTTTATATGGTCCCAGCCATATTTTTGCCCCATGGAAAGTGGTGTTCTCCTTTTTGCCTGGAGTTGGGCATCTCGTCTTTGGCCTGAGTATCCTATCGCTCGGGATGGGTGCTGCCAAGCTGATGGTATGGATTCATACTCTGCGCCTGCACAGATTAAAGAAAAGCGGGGAACAATCACCAGCTATATAGACTGAAATATTGAATGACAGGAAAAGGGAGATGTCGCGGAGGCAATTTGGAGATGGAGGAGCGAACGCGATTGCCTTTATTTTCGGAGTTCTACCGCTATCTGAGACTTTCATTCAAGAACTCCGAAAATAACAGCAACCGGAAGTCCCAAATTGGCCGCAGTGGCGGCTCCGCCCCACCTGTCCTCCTAAAGTTCAGTCTATATAGAAGGGAATAGAGGAAACCGGAGGGGCTGATTAAGATAACCGGAAGATTTGGTTACTTTAATTACAAAACGTTTTTTTTAGTTACGCAAACTTCCAATAAACGCCGGTTACCCGCTATGATAATTGTGAATTTATGCACAAGGGGGCAATACCTAATTATGAAAAAGACATCATCGGCCGCTCTTCTTCTCCTGCTGTCGTTCCTGCTTGTCATCGCGGGATGCGGCAGCGGCAGCAATGCCGGAAACAGCAAGGAAGCCGCCAGCAGCGCGGCGCCTTCCGCCAGCACCGCTCCGTCGGCAGCGCCGGGCGGCGAGAACAAGAACGCAAGCAGTGACACCAAATCCGTAGAAGCCGTTTCGGGCGCTTCCGAAACCAGCTATACGCCTTACGATCAGCTGAAAGACAGCTACGACCTGATCATCGTCGGCGCAGGCGGCGCCGGTATGTCGGCGGCGCTGGAAGCCAAAGCCAAAGGCATGAATCCGGTCATTTTGGAAAAAATGCCGGTTGCCGGCGGCAACACTACCAAATCGTCTTCGGGGATGAACGCCTCCGAAACGAAGTTCCAGAAAGAACAAGGCATTGAGGACAGCAACGACCTGTTTTATGAAGAAACGCTGAAAGGCGGACATGGCACCAACGACAAAGAAATGCTCCGCTTTTTTGTGGACAACTCCGCTGCCGCCATTGACTGGCTCGATTCCATTGGGATCCGGCTGAACAACATTACGATCACCGGCGGAATGAACGAGAAACGCACCCACCGTCCGGAAGACGGCTCTGCCGTTGGCCAATACCTGGTCAAAGGCCTGGTCAAAAACGTCCAGGAACAAGGAATCCCGCTGTTCGTGAATGCCGATGTCAAGGAGATCACGCAGCAGGACGGCAAGGTGAACGGCGTTAAGGTTGTTTTTAACCAGACGGATGAAAAAACCATCACGGGTAAAGCCGTAGTTGTGACTACCGGCGGGTTTGGCGCCAACATGGACATGATCTCCAAAGTCAGACCCGACCTGAAAGGTTATGTGACCACCAACCAGGTGGGCAGCACAGGCGACGGCATCACGATGATCGAGAAGCTCGGCGGAACAACCGTCGATATGGATCAGATTCAAGTTCACCCAACCGTTCAGCAGGAAAAATCGTATCTGATCGGTGAAGCAGTGCGCGGCGAAGGCGCGATTCTTGTCTCCAGCGAAGGCAAGCGGTTCGTTAACGAACTTACCACCCGCGACAAAGTCACCGAAGCCATCAACACCCTGCCGGAGAAATCGGCTTATCTCGTATTTGATTCCGGCGTAAAAACCCGGGTAAAAGCGATTCAGCAGTACGAAAAAATGGGCTTTGTGATTCAAGCCGATACCATTGAAGCGTTGGCCGAATCGATTAAGGTTCCCGCAGACCAGCTGAAAACAACGCTGGATACCTGGAACGGCGCCGTAAAGAACAAAAAAGACGCCGAGTTTGAAAGAACAACCGGTATGGACAACGATTTGTCCGCGGCACCGTTTTTCGCCATCAAAATTGGCCCCGGCATCCACTACACGATGGGCGGCGTCAAAATCAACACCAACACCGAGGTGCTGAACAAAGAAGGCAAGCCGATTCCGGGACTGTTTGCAGCCGGGGAAGTTACAGGCGGACTGCATGGTCAAAACCGCATCGGCGGCAACTCGGTGGCGGAAATTATCATTTTTGGCCGTCAAGCCGGCATCAAATCGGCGGAATACGCCGCCGCGCAATAACCGGTCCACCGGATAAACGGCGAAACGGTCAACTGAAGCTGATTACGCAGCAAGCGCCTGGACGGATCCCCGCTCCAGGCGCTTGTTTTTGTATGAGTGCCAACTACATTAATTCGTATAAAGCAAATATTCGCCGCAGCTTCTGCAGCGGAACAAATAACCCCTCCCTCTTGCTACCTCTCCTGCACCAGCCGGCTGCCCGGTACGAATCATAGACAACTCAGCTCTGCTGATATACCGTTGCGGTCATCCGGTCATCCGGACAGACAAACATATAAAACAAGCCTTCCCCGTACTCTACAAAATCGGCATAATCGATCTGCCCCACAAACGTCATTCTCCGCCCGCAGCAGGGACAAACGGGATATTCCGCATCCTGCACCCAACCCGGGAATCCGCCTAGCTGCGAATCCTGCTGAGACAGCGCCCAGACTGCTCCGTAATAAGGGGAACGGGGAACAGGCGACAAAACAAGCGGAGGTGCAGTCGGCGCCATTTCTTCCTCGTCCGGAATATCGGCCAGGTAATCGGGAATCTGATTATGTACGCTCCATACTGGCGTTCCCGAAAGATCGGCCTCCATATAAATAAACCCGTAACATCCGCAGTGCTCGCAGGTTTCGATCCGCAAACGTTCCTGCTTCAGCATCAGGCTGCTGAGGGACGGATGGGCGGCATCCACATCGGCGAGGCAGGTCAACCTGCGCCCGCACCATGGGCAGCTATTCTTGCTCCCGGTCATAAATACAGCGGCAGAGGAGAGCGGCTGCTCATCATCTGCAGGTTCCTTTTGCACAATGGCATAAGCGCTGCCGAGAACCAGCTCCCTCCGCTTCCCGTCAGGCGTCAACTCCCAGCCTGCTTCTACAGTGTATTCCACGGGTTGTACATACAGGTTGCCGGCCCAGGCCGGGGGATGGCTGCGCCACTCCAAATGCCTGGCAACTACCGCCTCATCTCCAATCCAGCTTAAAGCAAGCAGCACGCCATTCACGTGCTCCTCGTCCTGCTCCGCCAGGTGCAGCAGCCGGTCCCGTGTTGCTTCCGCAGCATCCTTATAAAGTAAAGGCGTGGTGTAAATGTTTTTATCCATCATGAGATTATGGATACCGGAGATGTCCGTATCCCGGTAGACTACAAGCGAACCCAGGATCTCCTCCGCCGTGTCCGTATCCTCTTCGGAAATCAATTCCCTCGCATAATCGATTAACGCCGCTGCTTCCAGATCCGTAAGCCGGGCATACACCTGCTCACGCGGCAGCGGATAAGCGACCCACTGAATGAGAGGATCATGGCGTCTTGGAGCATGCATGACTTTGATAATTTCGACGGGATCCGTTAGCCCTTCATAAGGATTAACAGTTTTACGGTGCGCTTCGATATACGCCTGCCGCTCCTGCCGTTGCTGTTCCTGATGGCAGGGCATGCAGTATCCGCCGGTTTTTGCCGCTGTTGCAGGGAGAATCGTCGCCTTGCATCCCTCCGTGCGGCAGGGAAGCCTTTCGGTCATATTAACCACCTCATTCCACACGGCTTGGATCGCCGCAGAGCTTATTCGATATAATATTTTACCTGCTGTTCAAAAACCGTTACATAATAATGCTTTTTGGGATATTGGTCTTCACGCAGCATGGCGCTTATTGGCGAATGCCCCTCTTCATAATGCACGCCATATTCCAAATTGTCGTACAGCTGTCTGGACAGCCGCTGCAGGAGCGGCTTATCCTTGTCGGAGCAGCGCCATCCGAACCGGATCATGTCCATCTGGTCCAGCGGATCGCGATAGGTGTCCAGCACAATGCAGACCTTCGTGTCCTTGGCACCAAACACCAGCACATCGCCGGTATGCAGCGGGGAATCAAAAAAACGCGCATAAATCCGGCCAATCGGCACCTTGATCTGCAGCGCGTCCATCACCGCTTGAAAATCCTGGCTAGACAGGTATTCCTCCTCGCCAGCATCCGGATACTCCACCAAATCAACAATCGGACCCATCATGCGAAACTCGTATTTCAAACGGGACACCTCCTTTAGAACGCCCTAATGCTCAGGTGTATTCGAAACAAACCACCGCTTTGCGAAGCCCGCGGTCATAGAACAGGTACAGCGCATCCGCACCATAGGCCTGGAACAAATAACCGGTTAAGCGCCCGACATAAGCAAACGTTTTTCCATCCGGCGTCTTTGGCACATACAGGAGATTGGTCTGTTCAAATTTCAGCATTTCTTCAATAGACTCGTTGTATTTTTTGATGAACTGCTGCTCCTCATCGGATTGAAACGCGAGGTCGTCGAGAACGCCGTTGATTTCGGGAAGATCCGTCCCCCAGCCTGATGCTTTTTTGGCCATGAAATCCTTATACAGGTCTTCCTCGGACACAGCGCCTTCGTCAAAGCTTGAAGCGTAAGGATACAGATGCCCGCGTTTTTCAAAAAACAGCTTGCGCGCTGCATAATCCGTTTCATTGTCCGTATACGCCTGCTCCAATTCGGAGCCTGGTTCCTGCTCCAGCTGAAAATAGTTCCAATCGGCCTCAAACCGGTATTTGCCGTCCGCCGTTACATCAAAACCCAGCGTATCCTCACGGGTATAATTCTTGTGATAATCAGCCGTCGACTGCCCCACGCTGCCTTCATAAATTTCTTTGGCCGAAACAAAATGGACCCACTGGTCTTCTTCCTCGTTCAGCCATTTCAGATTTACGGACACCAGCGGCAGCAGATGGCGGCGGCAGCGCTCCAGTTCGCCTTCAAACACCGATTCATAAGTAGGAAAAACGCGTATGTATTGCTCAGGAATATTCACTGTATCCAGCTCCTTTGCACTTCAATGTTTTCATGGTTCAGTCAATATCACTAAAAAACCACACTGTTTACGGCGGCCTGTCCTGCCTGCAGCAATGCGGTATACAGTCTCGCTGAGCAGGCTTCGAATTCGCGCTCCAGGCCGTATTGACATGCTACATTTGGCGGGTCGTCGTTCCATGATCCCATCCCGCCAAAAACCCAGGCTTTATAGGCCGCCTGCAGCAGACGGGATGCCTCCTCCGAATAGGCTGCGGGAAGAGCAAATGCCAACTTGGGCAGCTTCGCCCTGCCCTCTGCAATAGCCAGCGCTGGCTCAAAAAAGTTGCTGCTCCAAAACGGCAAACGAATCGCTCCCGCAAGACCGGAGGCTTCCCGCAGTGCGCCCGTGAGCTCCTCCGCCGCCGTCCGCATCGGAACATAACGCCTCAGCACGTCCGTCCCACTGCCGCCGGGAGTCTGGGTGCAGCGCACCTCCCAGCGCGCCCGCGGGGTGCCTTGACCGATCAGCTTCCACCGGACCGACCACAGCACCGTCTCCGGCGCGCCAATCGCCATGATTCCCGCGGGAGGCCCCCCGCCGGCATACCCGCTTGTATGCCAGGCCGTAGCTGAATCGCCGCTTACCAGCAGCAGCCGTTGGCAGCCCGTTTGCTTCAACTTGTCAAGCCACTCCCGCCAGACGAATTCGTCCGGCCCGTCCTCGAAACGTACTCGAATCTGGGCGTCCGAATCCAGATCTGCGGCCGAATCGGCATACCCGTCCAGCAAATAACCATTGCCGAGTGCCGCGATTCGGAACAGCAGATGCAGTTCTCCGTTCATTTTAGTTCCCCTTCTTGCTCTAAACGGTCCGCTCCGCTTTTATTTTTTATAACTGCGGATCGGCCGATTTGCTTTTCATATACATTTCATAGCTGTGCCTTAGTGCGATTTTGATGATCATATACACCGGGATACAGACGAGCATGCCTAAAATTCCGTACAAATCCCCCCCTACGAGCAGCAAGACGATTACGGTTAAAGGGTGTAAATCCAGCTGTTTGCCGAACACCAGCGGCTCCAGCAAATTGTTCTGAATCAGCTGGGCAACGATCACGATCACAATCGACCAGACCGCCATCATCGGTGATTCCATCAGCCCTACTATTCCCACGGGCACACCCGCCAGAAACGCGCCGATAAAAGGAATAAAGTTCAGGAAAAACGAGACGATCACCAGCAGCATGGAATACGGCAGGCCAATGCTCAGAAAGCCGATATAGAGCAGGATACATAAACCGATATTGACAATGACGTGTCCGGCTATAAAATTGCTGAGCGCGGCATCCATTTCGGCCAGCATCTGTTTTCCTTCCGTCCGGATTTTTGCAGGA
Organism: Paenibacillus nanchangensis; assembly: GCF_046543445.1. Classification (NCBI taxonomy): domain Bacteria; kingdom Bacillati; phylum Bacillota; class Bacilli; order Caryophanales; family Paenibacillaceae; genus Paenibacillus; species Paenibacillus nanchangensis. Next base: position 51,902 of record NZ_JBHOFD010000011.1, on the reverse strand, counting down.
AACAGCAGCAGCAGTTTGGAGGGAAGCTTGTAATCATCCCGAAGCAAAAAGTACAGGAGGATCGGAAAAGTCGCAATTACCAGCATAAAGTCCGATAAAAAAGCAAACATCTGAGAGACATTGTCCGTCACCCAGTTGAGCGACGTATCCAGGTAACCGGTCAGCCGGACGAACATATCGTCATTTTCTCCCGGCGTCAGCCGCGAAATAATGGGATTGTGCTGCAGCTGCTGCAATTGGGTGATCACATTTTGGGCGAATTCCGGCGCGTTTTCAATAAAGCTGTTGATCTGCGACCGCAGTGCCGGCCATACCCAAACCGAGCAGATGGTCAGGATCATCAGTCCCGACCCAAAGATCAGCAGGACCGACCAGCTGCGCTTCCATTGTTTGCGTTCAAGCGCCCGCACCAGCGGCCGCAGCGGGTAATACAGAAACGCGGAGATGAGCAGCGGCACAGTCATGGAGCTAACCAGCGCCACCAGTGGGCGAAACAGAAAGTCCACCAGCGATCCCAGGTAGACGATAAGCAGGACCAGCGCAATTCCTGATCCAATCACAAAAAAACGGTGTTTAAACACTCGGCAACCTCCTCGGCGGTCAACTATGTATCCTCTGCCTTTTGCATCCATTAAGATTATGCCCCGAAAGATCATAAACTGCCTTGTCCCTCTCTCCCGAAGAGCGGTGCAAAATGCTTGATAGTAAGTATTTAAACGCCGAGCCGTAACCTTACGCTTTTGCCTGGTATTCTACTCCGTTCCCCGTTTACGCATCTTCAGCTTCTCCGTCTCCTGCAGAGAGGAAATCGCCGCCGCCTTGCGCCCGTTCCGTCTTCTCCGCCACAGCAGCAGCAAATAAAGCAGACCGGCAAGGCCGAGTGCTCCAAATATGTACTTCAGGTAAGTCTCGACAAGCTGCATCACCACCTGCCACTGGTCGCCAAACAAATAGCCGATACCGATAAATGCGCTTACCCACAGCGCCGAACCGATATAGCCGAACAAGGCGAAAGGGGCAAACGGCACACGGATAATACCGGAGAAATAACCCAAAATCTGCCTGACGCCGGGTATAAAACAGCCGATCAGCAGCATTTTGTCCCCATATTTCTCATAATACTTCCTGGACTTCTCCAGATGCTCCGGTTTCAGAAACAGCCACTTGCCGTACCGTTCAATCAAAGGTTGTCCCAGTTTATACCCCATATGGTAAGTCACACTGAGCCCGATAACCGACCCGGCAAACGCGGCCAGCCAGGCGATGCCGAGCGACAATATGCCTTTATAGGCCAGATAGCCGGTATAGGTAAGCGTCGTATTTCCCGGAGGAATGGGCAGCGCGATAGCATCCAGCGGAAGGCCGATCAGCAGCACGTAGTAACCATACTCCGCAAACAAATTTTCGATAAATGTGATAATGTTCATCCCGAATCCTCTCGTCAGCCTCTGCCCTTTATGCTTGCGGCCCTAATCTCTCCCCTATTATATACCAATTGGAGGAAAAACCTCACTGGACCATAGTCGGGACGATTCCTGGACGCCAGTCGTCCGGATTCCAGGCACCGGACTCTTTAATTCTTATATTGTCAATCAATAACAAAAAGCATAGCAATTCGACAATTTCGTGTCAACACAAGCGGATGGTAAAATATGCCTCCCGCTCATCATATGTATTTGCGGCCAAAAAAGCAAAAAGAGCGGGATATGCCCGCTCTTTGCCGTACTTCTATCACATAAGATTACAGTCTCCATAAAGCCGCGCAGCTCGTAATCCCCGCGCCTACCGACCAGGTAAAAAACAGGTCGCCGCGTGTTAGCTGGCCGTCTTTCATCGCATGATGCAAAGCGATAAAAGGACTTGTTGTTCCCGTATAACCGTAAATATCCCCGATATACGGAAATTTGCTGAGATCTTCCCCTAGGTTGCCTGCAATGTCACGGATGATGCTCAGATTGAGCTGGCTCAGGATATAGCCTTTGATGTCCGTCTTGTTCAGCCCGTGTTCCTTCAGCAGCAGCTCGATGTTAGTTACTGCCGTCGGAAAAGCGACATTGACGTTGTATTCCGGGTGGAGGTAGATTTTCTTCTCCTCATCGCTCAGTGTATCGTCGAACATCCGCGTCATGCCTACAGCCGGGAACAGCATGTCCTCCGCCCGAAGCGAATTCGTGTAAAAAGCCGAGTCGATAAAACCTTCGCCTTCATCTTCGACACGCTCAAGCAGCACCGCGCAGGCGGCGTCGCCGCACAGGCCTTTGGAAGCCAGATCCTTTTCCATGTAATAGCGGGCGATCTGCTCCGATCCGACGAGAAGCGCGTATTTCATCTTCGGATTGGTACTCATTGCGCGGGCGGCTTGATCGGCCGCCACCACCATGCCGACACAGTTGGCGTTGCTGTCATAGACGACGCAGTTGTTTTTTCCCTCCAGCGCCTGGTGAACCAGTGCAGCATCACTTGGGGCGCTGAATTCGTGTGTGCCGGAAGAAAAAATGATCATGTCCAAATCACCGCCGCTTAGGCCTTGGGCCGCAAGCAGCTTTTTGGAAGCCTGGATTGCCATATACAGCGTCGTTTCCTCATTGCCGGAAGCGTAATAACGGCTCTTGCGGCCGAAAAATTCCCAGATACCGATCAGCTTCTCCGCCGCGTCGCCGGCGGCTGCCGCCATTTCTTCATTACTGACGGCGGTGGAAGGATGGTACACTTCTGTGCCTGCTATTCTAATGTATGCCATCGTCCTACCATCCTTTCGCTCGCAATTGGTTAGATTTAACCTTTAACGATTGCCCAAGCTTCTTCCGCTGTATTGACAAAATGACCTTCAAAACCCGCTTGACTCGCCACCCGCTGCAGCTGGGACTTTGCAACTACTTTTGTCGGGTTCACCAACACCGCATGCTTGAACTTGTTGTACAGCTTGTAGCAGCGCTCCAGCACCGGCAAAATTTCCGGTTTAAACGGAGCCATATCGTTGCAGTCGATGATCAGGGACATTTCGTGCAGCGGCAGCGAAGGCATATTCGCTTCAAAGACATCGACCTCATGAATGGTTTCTTTCAGATCAGCAAATCCGTGCAGACTGATGAAAATTGTGTTGGATTCCGGGTGCATCGTTGTTTCGGCAATCATGGAATGAATCTCTCCTTTTGTTTTTGTCCATTTCATCTCTGATATGGTACTTAATTACCACTACTTTTTATCGACAGAATTCGGCCTTTTTTTTACCATTTTGAGAGAATTTTTTTTTACTATAAAATTTGAATTTAAGCACAACTCTTTGTAAAAACCGATCACCCCTAAACTAGGGCATAGGGCAACAAACGGGGCAACAACCATTTTAGACATGATCTGATGGAACCTTTCCCGCGTAAAGTCCGTTTTAAGATTAAGGAGGGGGGAATAGGATGATCAAATATTCACTTTATACCTTAATTTGCGCTTCATTATTGGCCATGGTTCTTTGCAGCTGCCAAATTTCTAATCCGTCCGGTCAGGAAGGAGTAAGCAGGGAACCAAAGGAATTAGAAACTTTTTATCCTAGCGACATTACACAGGTTGATTCTATAGAAATCATGAGCGGCAGTGATGGCATGAAAAAAACACAGTTATAAATCATCAGCCGATGGAGCCACATTCCGAATTAGCCGACCGAATGACAGAGTTATACGATGCTATAAAACAATAAATAGAAAGGTCTGAATCCAAATGAGAGAAGAATCACCGGTCATGCACCAGATTCTTTTGTTTGCCCGCAACCGGGAAGATGTCCGGGCTGTGCTGATGAACGGCTCCAGGGTAAATCCCAATGCGCCGGCCGACCTGCTGCAGGACTATGATGTCGTTTTTGCGGCCAAAGATCCATGGGAATTTGTTCGTCATCCGGAGTGGATCCGACCATTTGGAGAACTTGTTATGCTGCAGCGGAACACGCTGTCGGAGCGCGGAACGGAATGGCCGATTTTCCTGATGCAGTTTATCGACGGCGTTAGAATCGATTTGCAGTTTATCCATCTTGCGGATGCGCCTAGAAAGGCCGTTTCGGACAGCTTGACGCGAGTGCTCCTGGACAAAGACGAAACTCTCCCTACCCTTCCCCCGCCAAACGAACAGTCTTACTATATCGCCCCGCCGGATACGGAGGAATTCCAGGATACCGTAAACAATTTTTGGTGGTGCTCCGCCAATGTAGCCAAAGGGTTGTGGCGGGGAGAACTGTCCTATGTCAAAACGATGTTTGATGTCGTCGTCCGGGAAGATTTGCTGCGTTTGCTTCGCTGGTACGCAGGAATGTTGGGCGGCTGGAAGGTGAATCCAGGGACTGCGGGAAAATGGCTCCCCCGCCTCCTTCCGGCTGAGATATGGAACAGCTATACCCGAACCTTCGCCGGAACTGCAGACAACGAACTGTGGGAAGCTCTGTTTGAAGCCGGCCGCTTGGCGCGGCGGCTGGGCACTGAATTGTCCGGATCGCTTGGGATGGACTATCCGTTAGGGGACGATGAGCGGATGAATGTTTTTTTGCGGCAAATCCGGGACCTTCCCAAGACAGCTGAACGCTTGTAAGCGGATGGACGGGACAAAGTTAACGCTCCGTTAATGCCGGGAATACATACCGAATGTACAATCTACCAACAAGTGTTAGTTGCTGAGCAAACGGGCAGCAGAATTCGAGCTGCGGAACGGCCATATTCATAAAAAACGGATCAACCCCGCCCGTATTCTCATGTTCAGCTTATCCAGTTAACTGAAAGAAGGTGGCTCCGGTTGGGCATTCATGCGTATTTTCGGTCACTAAACGACCTTGAGCGAATTATCCGCTGTCCGGGGAAATTCAAGTTTGAGGAACACAGCGTCTCCGCGCATTCCTGGAAGGTAGTCCAGTATGCGAAGACACTGGCGGATATTGAAGAAATGAACGGCGTCGCTGTGGATTGGAAAAAACTGTACGAGATTACGAGCAGCCATGACTATGGCGAGATTTTTATCGGGGATATCAAAACCCCTGTAAAACATTATTCTATGGAACTGCGGTCGCTGCTCCAGCAGGTGGAAGAAGGCATGATTGAACATTTTATCGAGGAGCATATCCCCGAGGATTTTCAGGCGATCTTCCGCCGCCAGCTGCGTGAAGGCAAAGACGAATCGGTGGAAGGCCGCATTCTGGAGGTCGCGGACAAGCTGGACCAAGTCTACGAAGCATTCGCCGAGCTGCAGCGGGGAAACACGGAAAAGGAATTTGTGGTAATGTACCGCCAGGCGCTGGTCAAAATCAAGCACATTCCACTGCACTGTGTCGAATATTTTCTGCATCACATCCTGCCCGACCTCGTCCAGGAAGGGACCTTATCGGCCATTGATATCAAACGGATTACCGAAGAAGCGCTTTCGAGCGACGTTTGAGATAAGCGGGAAGGAAATGGTAGAATAGGTGAAACCGAACTAGGGAGGTTACTAGATGAGCGAGGACCAATACGAAGAAAGCTCCGCGGGCTGGGATGCCATCGATGCCGCGCTGGAAGCGGTATACGGCAGCCAGGAGCCGAAGCATTACGGCACGGTCATCCCCTATAGCCTAGGCGGGCCCGACCCGCTGAATGGAATCAGCGTTTATGAAGTTCAAACGCCGCTGCCGCATTGGCATTTTGTCACTTACGGATTCACCGAGCTGTATGAAAAAGAATTCGAAGATCCGGATTACAGCGGTTACGGCTTTGAGTTGACGCTAAGACTCCTGAAAGCGGCTGACGAAGAAGAGCCGCCTGCATGGGCGCTTAACTTGCTGCAAAATCTGGGCCGGTATGTGTTCGGCAGCGGCAATTTATTCCGTTCCGGCGATTACATGGACGCTAACGGACCAATTCGTCTTGAGTCGGACACAAAGCTGACGGCATTATCCTTCATAGAAGATCCTTTGCTTCCCCCGATGGATACGCCAAACGGGAGAGTCGAGTTTATCCAGCTGGTCGGCATCACCCATGATGAACTGGAAGCGATGCAGCTGTGGAACACATTAGGCCTGCTCAGAACCTTGGAGGAGCATCTGCCCTTGTATATAACCGATCTTGACCGGGATTCGCTGCTTCAGCTTCCCGCGGTTGCGGCTGCGGTTGAAACCGGTATGGAGCGTGAAGGCTCCAACACCGGGTTTCTGTACGTTGACCAGCTCGCCTGGGATACGGACACGGAGGCCAAAGGCGCAAGCGGCGCACCTGCGGGCGAGCTGAGATTGGGTGCGAAGCAGGCAGAGATCGTCGGCAAACTGCTGAGAGGCCGGCTGCTGAAGGGCAAGACGTTGGCTTTGGCCAGCAGGGATATCCACGTCACCCTGCAGCCAGGTGAACAGGCAAGCGTGACCGAATCGGAAGACGGCATTGTTCTGACACTGGACAATGGCGCCGCAGCTGCGCTTTCCTCGAGATTGCGGCCTGTCGCCGAAAGCTTTACCCTTGCGGAGCTGCCCGGCGCCGCGATCCGGATTCTGCCTACCTATATTAAAGATACGGAAGGCAACGTGGTTAAGACGATTGGGTGAAGGAAAGCGGCGGGGAGCCTGACTTAACTGGCTTAAGCATATCACGGGAAACCGCGCAGGCAGTCCCCGGCAATCATACCATTACGGAACAGGCCGGCTTCATCGCTAGATTACGATGAAGCCGGCCTGTTCGCCGTTAGATGAATCCTCGCGTGATTCATTGGACAGCGAAAAACAGAAGACCGGAGGCTTTAGCCCCCCGGCGCCCAGCGGCCGATAAATCTAAGCCCTCGTCTCTCTGAAAACCCCAAGCCCTCGTATCCCCGGAAACCCTAAGCCCCCAGTGCCACGTCCGCTTAAGCAGCCTCCTCTATCTGCGCCCTATCAACATCTTGGTTCCATTGTAGCTGACCGAATAGCCGAGCCGGTAGAGTTCAAAATACGCCTTTAGCGGATCATGCTGCTGCAATCCCCAGTAACGGGGCCACTGCAAGTAATAGGAGACCCAATAATCACATGCGATTGAATAATACGCTTCACCCAAAATCGCGATGGGTTCGCTGTCGTCCGAATGTTCCTGGATCAGATCAAACAGGGTTTCCCACACAATTTCTTCCCGGTCTTCAAGCCATTCCTCAATCTTACCCGGCGCCAGGACGTTGTACTCCGTAACGCCATTAAGCAGCTCGGCGGCTTCTTCCCCCTCCTCCGGCTCCATGCATTCGGCAAACAAGCGGCTTAAGTCTGCCGTCAATTGGCGGCCAAGAGCGGTAAGCTGCTCCGTTCCGGCATCTGCTTGTCCCCCGTTGAAGTAACCGGGAACTCCTTCCCCCTCAAAATCAGCCGGATCAAGCATCTCATAAATCGGCTGGATCCGCTTCAGCAGCTCTCCGCCATAAGAAAGCGGCTCAAACACCCGCTCCACACCGCCGCCGGACGGCATAAAGCTCTGAAAATAACCAAATAACCCGTCTTCGTTAATTTCTTCGTCTTCATCCGGTTCCTCTTCAATCAAGGTTAACAAATATCTTGCGTACTGCTGAGCATCCCATGACATGATGTATTCCCCTCTCTATCGCCTAAACTCGTGTTCGTTATCTTCGTTTGGCAGACCAATTGGCCGTGCGGTGTTCAGGCTCTTGTTCCAGGATAGCGCATGCTTCATCCCAGCGCTTTGCTTTGAAGCAGTCCATCAAATCGGACAAGTCGTCCCGGTCCAGCAGCAGTACTCCGTTTACGCCGGCCAGAATACGGCAGGCTTCGGTATACCGGCCGGACGTTAAAACCAGCGACCGCTCAGCCTCATAATAGCGCATCGAGGTGTACACCTCCTGCACGGCGGACAACCCGACGGGATGATTTGCCCCATACCGCTTCGCCTGAACGACAACCCGCCGCCCCATGCTATCGGTAAACACAAGGTCAGCTCCAAAATCTCTGCTGCCTGTCGTCTTGTAAACCTCCGGATAGCCGAGCTCATGCACCAGCCGGAATAAATACTGCTCAAATTCGCTGCCGTCCGTCATCCGGTCGATGTCCCGCATGGTGATTTTTCGGGGATTGGCCTCCCGCCGTCTTGTCCGCATTTTTCTACGGATCAATTTGATCAGCAGCGCCGCGCCGATGATCACGGCAATCGCCGCGTACACATAGCCAGTATTCATTACTGCATCCATAGGATCAACTGCTCCCTGCACTCTTGAAGTATGCCTCTATTATAACCGATAATCGAACAGATGTGCGCACTTGAATCTGCCGTCCCTGCCGCCTCTTCATTAATTTGACAATGCTGTCGATGATAAGGTATAGGACTTTTACAGCACGGATGGAGGAAGCCATGTCACTTAACCGCAGAAAAGAGCCCTTTCGTTATGTACTAAAAGAACCCATCGCTTTCGATTTGCATATTCTCAGCATCAACGGACTTCCGGGTCCGGCCAAACCCGTCAGAGCCGAGCTGATGGACATCAGCCGTTCAGGCTGCCGGCTGGCGCTTCCGCTGCAGCTGCACCCCGAAATTAACAACATCCGGATCGGAATGGACGTGCTGTTAAATGAAGATCCGTTGTACCTGGAGGGAACCCTGCGCTGGTGTAAAGAGGAAGCGGAACACTGCAGCTACGGTGTCATGCTGGAGATCGCGGAGGCCGACCGGGATATTCTTCCCAGAGAACTGCGCCAGCTCGCCGGAGCAAGCCGGATTATCGTGATGTAGCTACATGCCGGATGCTCCGGCCGCTCCTTCTCTACTGCAAGCCTGAAAACAGAGATCCGGCGGCTAATGAAATGACAATCGGGGGTGAAATATCAATTGGATGTGAAATGCCAATTGCATATGAAATTCCAGTTGCATGTGAAATATCAATTGCATATGGAAAGCCAATTGCATATGGAATCCCAGTTGCATATGAAATGTCAATTACATATGAAATGTCAATTGCATATGCAATCCCAGTTGCATATGAAATGTCAATTGCATATGGAATCCCAGTTGCATATGCACTGCCATGCCATGCAAAAAAGCCGGCGACGAGGGAACTCGGGCCGACTTTTTTGTTATATAGCTTGATCTTTAAGAAGGACAGGTAGAACGGAGCTGACACTGGAGCGAATTCGGGATTTCCGGTTGCTGTTACTTTCAGAGTTCTTGAATGGTAGACCAATCGGCGGGAGAACTCCGAAAATTATAGGCAGTTGCGTTCGCTCCTATAGCTCCAACTTGCCTCCGAGTCCTCTCCTCTGGTACAAGTTCATGTCCCCAGCCAAGACAATAACTTGTACCGATTGCCGGAATGGACGCATTTTGAAGCAGCTTCGTATTGTCCCCCCCCTATGATTTCTTGCCGGACACACAGGACCTTATTTGCTGATTATTCCGTGTTTTGGGAAAGTTCCGGACTCAGATTCACCTATTTACGATGAGAATCCATAGTTTGGGTGTTTTCGGCACGAATAACGGAACTGGAGTCCGCCAAGGCATACCAAAGCCCAAAAATTTCAGAAATAACGGCCGCTGGGTCCGGAAAGACCTCCGTATCGCGTTCCGTGGTAATCGCTGCGGGTCTGTCACAGGAGAGGACTTCGTTCCAAATGTGTTATGTAATGTATTATGTAATGTGTTATGTAATGTGTTATGTATAATGGGGAGCAATCTGATAATAAACAGGTGACCCCGCCAGACCCGTCCCAACTTGGGATTCTATCCATTCATACGGATGAACAGATTGCGCAATGTTATTGTACTGCAAACTGACTAGGGGGAAGACATGATTAAGCTCCCTCGAAAACATTCAGTTTCCTCGCTAACGGGAAACGCCGTTAGTTCAACGACAACAGCGGCAGTCGAAGACTTAGTTTATCTAGTCTACGACTGCCGCTGTTTTATTAGCTCAACTTTCGCAGCCTGAGATCGGCAGATATGCCTTAAGATAACTGGGCAAACCGGAGATCCAGTGCCGGAGTTGATTTTAAATTAGGGTGGAGAATTTCTTCCCAACCTGAGTCGTGATTTCGTTCAGCAGTTCTATGAGTTTCACCAAGGCAACTGCCCAGTCTAGGGTGCTAACTTCATCGCACAGTAAATAAATTAGCACAACGAGCGTGCTTTCGCCGAAACGAAGCGGCGTTTTTCTATTTTTTCAAGACGATTACTTCATTGCGGTTAAATCCGCGCCAGGACTGGAACTTAACTGATTTTCGTTCTGCGAAAGTTGAGTATATTACAATAAAATTATTCACTTTTATAAATAAAATAATCGAAATCAGCGGGCAGCGCGCGTCCGGACGTATCCTGGCACTGCATGCCAACAAACGCGCCGGTAAAAAATCCGCCCCCCTGGATATAATCATCGGACAGCTTATGCGATTCAAAGGTCACCGGCAGGACGGTCCATGCTCCCCCGTCAAACGAGTAAGCATAGCGGTAAGTGTCGTGATCAACCTCCACCCGGATGCCGACATACTCCACCTCATTCGGGATAGCGATTTCGCGGCCTTTCAGCGGATGCGAAAAAGAGAAGTTATCGCAGACAAACAATTCAAGGATACGTCCCTTCTCCTCATTCCAGGAAATCTGGCAGGAAGTCCAGTTCTGCGTATTGTAATAGTTCACCAGCCCCGCCGACTGCTGGAACGTATCCGGCCGGAACGCCACTTTTGTCTCCGCCGTGAAGCGGAAATGCTGCCAGCGGCGGGCAACAAACGCCTGAGTGAATTTAGAGGTCAGCGATTCCTTGCCGTAAAGGCGCAGGTGGCCCGGGCGGTCGCTTAAAGAAACGATGTGTTCGCCCAGCGGAATACGCAACGTTTGAAAATGCGGATTCAGCGTCTGCGAATCAAAGTCGTCTTTTTCCGGAAAATCCGGTGCCCAAGGTGTCTCGGGAATATTCGGTCCCTCGATCTCCAGCGACGGCTGATTGCCGCCTACGACATATGGCCAGCCCGCGCGCCATTCCAGCCGCTGAATCGCCGTCTCCCGGCCCAGCGGGCAGAAGCCGCGCGGATCAAGCAGCGCATGCCCTTCCCTGGGCAGCGGACGCCCCGTCAGATGGACCAGGAACCACTCGTCAGTGTGCGTTTGTACGATGGAGGAATGGCCTGCTTTTTGCAGCGGATTGCGCGGGTGCGCGAACGAGCTGATCAGCGGGTTTTCCGGATGCACCTCGTATGGACCAAACAGATCTTTTGAACGGGCGATGGTCGACTGGTGGTCATATTTGGTGCCGCCTTCAGCCGTCAGCAGATAGTAGTATTCGCCGATTTTGTAGAGATGCGGAGCTTCCGTAAGCTTGATGTCCGTCCCTTTAAAAATAATCCGCTGCTCGCCAACCAGCTTCTTCTGCTGTGCGCTGTATTCCTGCAGAACAATCCCGTAAAAATTATGGTGCCCGGTACGGTGATCCCAGACCATGTTCACAAAATATTTTTTGCCGTCTTCGTCATGAAACAGCGACGGATCGAAACCTGAGCTGTTCATGTGAACCGGGTCGGACCACTCTCCGTCGATTGTCTCGCAGGTTACAAGGTAATTGTGGCAGTCCTTCCACGCGCCTTCCGTAACTTTTACGTCCGTATAAATCAGCCAAAATTGATTGTCCTCGTAGGACAGCTGCGGCGCCCAAATACCGCCGGAATCCGGATTGCCCAGCATATTCAGCTGGCTGAGCCGGTTCAGCGGACGTGAAACAAGCCGCCAGTTCTTCAAATCTTTAGAATGGTAAATCCCCACGCCCGGAAACCACTCGAAGGTGGAAACGGCGATGTAATAATCTTCGCCTACTCGGCAAATACAGGGGTCCGGGTTAAAGCCGGTCAATATCGGGTTTTGGATTGTGGCCATTTGCTCTGCTCCTTTGTTGACGGATCACGGCAGCAGAAAAAGGGAACCTTACCCATCCCTGCACTCTATCCGCTGTACCCGTCTATGCTATAATATCTACATGATAGCAAGTGAACGAAGCGGTTCCTATATCCATAGCAAGAGGATATTTACCCAAACCGATCAAACTTGGCCAGGGCATGCCGCCTTCGGGACACCAGAAAGGAACGGACGCAATTTATGGTTAGAAAAGAATTTATGCTGCCGGACATGGACTCCACCTTCCGGGTTTTTGCCGCACATTGGCGAACCGTCGAATCTGACTGGAGTTATCCGCTGCACAAGCATCCGCTGTTTGAAGTAAACCTTGTGCTGTCGGGCACGCAGGAGATGGTTGTCAACCGCTCGGTTTATGTGCAGCAGCCCGGCGACCTGATGCTGCTCAATCCCGGCGACGAGCATGAAAGCCGGACATTGTGCGGAGAAGAAATGACATATTACTGCCTGCATTTTGACGTGGATGAACGCGCGCTGCGGGAGCTGCTGCTGCGCAGTGACAGCTGCTTCCACGCCTCGGGCAGCAGTCTTGCCCAGACCATCCGGCCGTCGCTGGACAAACTGATCGCACTAACAGCCGAGGCTTTCCATCTCGACATCAAATTGCGCATGAGCGTGCTTTCCGCTTTGTTTGAGCTGTTTTCGGGGATCAGCGGCACCTTGTCCAATCAGGGAGGCGGCGGTGCGCCTTCCCGGATGTCCGCCACGGCGGCTCAGGTCGCGGCTCTCCTGGAGCAGGCGGTGGAAAGCGGGTATCACGAAGACGGGTCCGCAGAGCTCGACACGGAAGCTTCCATGCAGACGATCGAGACCATCGCCGCCGCGGTGGGCTACAGCACATCTTCGGTCAACCGGATGTTCACCCGCGTGTATGGAGTGTCGCCGCGCCAATACATGTCCACACTTATGCTCAAAAAAGCCAAGCTGCTTCTAATGGACCCGAACCTGACAGTTGAAGCGGTCTCCGAACGGCTTGGTTACCGCAACATTGCACATTTCAGCCGGCAGTTCAAGCGCTGGACCGGCGAGCCGCCAAGCCGCTTCCGGGAGCGGTTCCATTGATTGTACCGCGATTGTCCAGCGGCCTCCAAAATCCCGCTTACCTTGCCCCCTGACCCAAACCAGGAAGCAGCTCAAAAAAACGGCTCATCGCCGGAGTTAGCCGCAAGGCGGAGAGAATTTAGGAGCAGGCTGTGATAAAATAATAAAGCTTAATCATAATGAAAGTTGGAGGGAAGTCCATATGACCATCGGTTCGCAAGAAGATATTGACGGTCTGCGGGAAATCGGCAGAATCGTCGCGGCCACTGTACAGGAAATGAAAAAGCAAATCCGGGTCGGCATGACGACCCGGGAGCTGGATGATATCGGAGGACGTTATATGCGCAGTCAAGGGGCTTTATCCGCACCCAAGATTACGTATGACTTTCAGGGCTGGACCTGCATCAGCTTGAATGAGGAAATCGCCCACGGCATTCCGGGAGACCGGAGAATTAAAGCGGGGGATCTGGTGAACATCGACGTATCCGCCGAAAAAAACGGATATTTTGCGGATACCGGCCACTCTTTTCAGGTAGCGCCTTACACCACGGAAATTACCAGACTGTGCGACTATACGTATGACACGATGATGAAGGTGATCTCGTCGCTCCGGCATGGCGTCAAGCTGAATGAGGTGGGACGGATCATCGAAGCCGAAGCCCGCCGCGGCGGTTATACGATCATTCAGAATTTGTGCAGCCACGGCATCGGCAAGGCGCTGCACGAAGCGCCTTCCGAGATTTTACCGGTGTACAACAAACATGACAAACGGGTGCTGAAGGAAGGACAGGTTATCACCATCGAGCCTTTCCTGTCCAACGGCGCAGATTATGCCTATGAGCAGTCCGACGGCTGGACACTGCGCCTCCCGGGACGCCATATCGCCGCGCAGCATGAGCATACGCTGATCATCACCCGGGACGCTCCGATCATTTTGACTGTTGCGTAAAAGAAAACAGGCAGGGCCATTTCTCACTGCTTTACACTCCCGATCGCGCCCGCATATTACGAAATCCAGAGGATCTGGGGCGAAGCATATAGCGTACAGCGTTTGGCGCTCAGCCGGTCTGCGCCGCCAGCTCCGCCTGCAGCCGGAGCAGCGATTCGCGCACGCGGACCACTTCCCCGATGATGACGATCGCGGGATTGGCAATCTGCGCCGTGTCCGCAAGCTTCAGGAGACCGCCCAATGTACCGGTTACCACCCGCTCCCGCTCTGTCGTCCCCGCCTCGATAATCGCGGCCGGGGAGGCGGACGGACGGCCGCTCCGCAGCAGCTCGGCCCGGATCTCCTCCAATCGGTGGATTCCCATATAAATCACAAGTGTATCCGCCCCTTGTGCCAGGAGATCCCAGCGGACCGGCCGCGCCTCCTCTCCGCTCCGGGTGCCCGTGACAATCGCGCACGAAGCGGCCAGCCCCCTGTGCGTAAGCGGGATGCCGGAGCTGGCGCCGGCTCCCATCGCTGAGGTGACGCCGGGGATCACTTCATAGGGGATCCCCGCTTCTGCCAAAGCAAGTGCTTCTTCGCCGCCCCGGCCGAATACATAAGGATCGCCCCCTTTTAGCCGCACCACATAACGTCCGCTTTTTGCATGTTCAATCATGATCCGGTGAATCTCTTCCTGGCTGCAGGCATGGCGGCCGGGCGCTTTGCCGCAGTAGATCTTGAGCGAATCCGGGCGGGCCTCTTTAAGCAGCGCCGGATTCACCAGCCTGTCATACAAGAGCACATCCGCAGCTGCGATCCGCTTCAGTGCTTTCACCGTGATCAGCTCGGGATCGCCCGGTCCCGCGCCTACAATGGATACTCCATAACCGCTCATGAGCGTTCCTCCCCTACCGCCAGCTGCAGTCCCGTCGTTCCCGGCTGTTCAGACGCCGCGCGGACGGGTTCCGGTTTGCGTTTCCAGCCCCGCTGGGCCGCATAAAACAGCATCCCCGTACATAACGCCCCGCCAATGAAATTGCCGAACAATACAGGCAGCTGGTTCCACAGCCACCAGTCTCCAAAGCTTACCTGCGCGCCGAGCAGCATTCCGGCGGGAATCACAAACATGTTAACCACCGCATGCTCGAAGCCCTGGGCAAAAAACGTAACAATCGGCAGCGACATCGCCGCGATTTTGCCAAGCGTTGATTTGGAGGTCATCGCCATCACTACACCCAAGGTGACCATCCAGTTGCACAACACCGCTTTAATCACCGCAAGCAGCATACCGTCCGCACCCATTGCCTGATAAGTCAGCGTTTTGGCTTCGCTGGCCGAAATCAAAGCTTGACCAAGCGGACCGCCCGCATCGGTGCCCATTTTGGTTTGGGTCAGCACGTATAACCCGGCGTAAATGGCACAGCCCAGCAAATGGCCGAGAATGACCCATACGTAGTTGTGCAGCATTTTGGCCCAGGAGGTTCTCCGCTCAATCACCGCCAGCGGAATCAGCGCAAAGCTGCCGGTCACCAGTTCCAGCCCCAACAGCACAATCATAATAAAACCTACCGGGAAAACGAGGGCGCCCGCCAGTCCCAGACCGGTCTGGGCGGTCGCGGTATACGCCAGCGTGGTCGCGCAGGCCAAAATCGCGCCCGCCAGCGCCCCGCGGATCAGCAGCCGGCCGGCGGGAAGCTCCGCTTTAACGCTCCCCGCATCCACCATTGACTGCAGCACCTCTTTTGGTTGTACGTAATCCATGACAATCCCTCCGTCTCTAATTTAAATAGCAAGGCCTGAGCGGCCGGCAGCGTTTCATCGATTGCCGCTTATATTCTGCTCTTGATGCGGCTGCAAGGTTGACGCAGCCGAAGCCGCCAGCATATCCTCCTTGACCGCATAAACTCCTCCTCCGGATGCACTGCACATATGGAGCCGCCCTACCGAAGGAGCGGAAGGCCGGCCCTAAGCCGCGGACTTCGCCTAGAGCGTGAGGTAGATCGCTCCGTCCTGTTCGTCGACCTCCACCGGGTAGGTCGGCACACAGCCGCTGTCCGGGTCCTGTACTTTGCCGCTGCGCAGATCAATTCGCCAATCATGGAGCGGACAATGCACGTTGGATCCGCAGACCATCCCTTCCGACAGCGCGCCGCCTTTATGCGGGCATTTATTTTCAACGGCGGTGATTTCCCCGCTGGACAGCCGGAACAACGCGATCTCCGTGCCGCCCACACGGTAAGTGCGGGAACCCTTGATGTCCACATCGGTCACAAACCCTACGCGCACCCGTTTCTTCTCCACAGCTTCCATCTTCTGATCCCCCTTCTCCTTATGGCTGAACAAGCGCTTCGTCACCGGTCAGCGGTTCAAAGTTTTTGCGTAGCTCCTTATTTTCGATAATCTGCTTCCACGGATCGGTCGTCACATCCAGCGCTTCGCGGATGCGGGACATCAGCGCCAGCCGGTCCTCCCGCTTAGCAAGCGCGGCTTTAATTCTCTCCAGTCCTACCCGTTCCACCCAAACCGATGTCCGTTCATTCCAGCCGGCCTGCTCACAGTAATACTGCAGGAACGCGGAAGCCCATTCGACCACTTCATCCTCCGTCTTCACGACGCACAGCAGATCCGTCGCCCGGACGTGCACGCCGCCATTGCCGCCGATATGCAGCTCCCAGCCGCCGTCAATCGCCACCACCCCAAAATCCTTGATGGTGGCTTCCGCACAGTTGCGGGGGCAGCCCGAAATGGCAAGCTTCACCTTAGCTGGCGCATTCAGCCGTTCAAACTCCCGTTCCAGCCGGATGCCCATAGCGATGGAATCCTGGGTGCCGAACCGGCAAAAGGTGCTGCCGACACAGGTCTTCACCGTCCGGAGCGTCTTGCCGTAGGCATGGCCGGACGGCATATCAAGCTCCTCCCACATTTTGGGCAGATCTTCTTTTTTCACACCGAGCAGGTCAAGACGTTGTCCGCCGGTGAATTTCACCATCGGCACATCGAAACGTTCGGCGACCTCGGCGATTTTTTTCAGTTCGGCCGGTGACGTAATCCCGCCGTAGATCCGGGGTACAACCGAATACGTGCCGTCTTTCTGGATGTTCGCGTGGTAGCGCTCATTCGTGAAGCGGGATTCTTTTTCATCAGCATATTCAGCCGGCCAGAGCATTCCAAGGTAATAATTCAGCGCCGGACGGCATTTGCTGCAGCCTTCTTCCGTTTCCCAGCCAAGTACCCGCATCGTTTCCTTTACACTCATCAGTTTCATCCGCTTCATTTCCGCGACGATTTCGTCGCGGGTCAACGCCGTGCAGCCGCAGATGCCTTCTTTGGTCTTGACGGCTGCTCCACCGGCATAAAGCTCAAGCAGGCCTTCCACCTGCGGCCGGCAGCCGCCGCACGAAGCAGACGCTTTGGTGCAGGCCTTGATTTCCCCGACGCTTGCGCACCCTTTTTCCAAAATCGCTTCCGCAATCGTGCCTTTGGTTACGCCGTTGCAGCCGCACACAATCTCATCTGGAGACATGGCCTCCAGCCTGGCCGCAGGCGAAGCCGCTTTGCCCCCGCCGCCCGCCGGAATCCCGAGCAGCAGCTCTTTTTCGCGTCCGGCCACCGTTTCCCCGCTTTTAATCAGGGAAAACAGCGGCGCGCCGTCGCTTGTATCGCCGAACAGCACCGCACCGATCAGCCGGTCTTCCCGGATCACAAGCTTTTTATAGGTGCCTTCAATTTCGTCCTGCACCTTCAGCACACGGGCGCCTTCCGGCTCCTCGTATACGCCGGCGGAAAACACATCCACTCCGGACACCTTCAGCTTTGTCGATGTCACCGAACCGTGATAGCCGTCCGTCTCTGTCCCCGCCAGCCGCTTGGCCAGCACCGCCCCCTGTTCATACAGCGGAGCGACCAGGCCATAAGCAATGCCGCGGTGTTCGGCACATTCGCCGACCGCATAGATGCCGGGCACGCTGGTCTGCATGTAATCGTCCACGACGATCCCGCGGTTGACCTCGATTCCCGCACGTTTTGCAAGCTCGGTATTGGGCCGGATGCCGACCGCCATCACTACCAGATCCGCGTCGATCCGGCTGCCGTCCTTGAACAGCAGGCTTTTGGCCCGCTTGCCGCCCATAATCGCTTCCGACTGCCGGGAGAGCAAAAAACGCATTCCTTGGCGCTCCAGCTCCTTTTGCAGCATTTTGGCCGCTGTTTCGTCGAGCTGCCGTTCCATCAAATAAGGATGCAGGTGGACAACCGATACCTCCATTCCCAGGTGCAAAAGCCCCCGCGCCGCTTCCAGGCCCAGCAGGCCGCCGCCGATCACCGCAGCTTTTTTATAACGTTTGGACGACTCCAGCATCGTGTTGCAATCTTTGATATCCCGAAAGGCAATCACGCCTTCCTTATCCGCCCCGGGAATCGGCAGCATAAAGGGCTCCGAACCCGTCGCCAGCAGCAGCACATCGTATTTTGCCGTTACGCCCTGGTCCGAGACTACCACCCGCCGGGACGTATCGATTGATTGTACGGTTTGGCCGAGATGCAGCTTAATCCCGTTAGCTTCGTACCAATCGTGATCATTCAGAATAATCTCTTTCAGATCGGCTCCGCCGGCAAGCACCGACGACAGCAGGATCCGGTTATAATTCGGATAAGGCTCCGACCCGAACACCGTGATGTCATACCGCTCCGGGGCCAGCTTCAGCAAGTGCTCCAGCGCGCGGATTCCCGCCATTCCGTTTCCTACAACCACCAGCTTTTCTTTGTTCATAGGGTCTCTCCTCTCTATTTAAAAAACCAGAAAAGCCCGCTTCTTCCCCGCATTGGAGCATAACGCTCCCACAGGATAGAAACAGGCTTCATTGCCTTGTCGAGGCCGGACACGCCATTGTGACCGCCGTTTGAATATTTAAATTTGAAACAAATATACATCATCTCCACCCATACGTCAACATACATGACACATAAATTTAAAAATCTTATTTTTGATCGACATTCCCAAGCCACACGTTATATAATTTAACATCATATACGCAAAAGGGGTACGATCCATGCACTCCCTACTGGTTATCAAGGATGTGAATTTGTTTCCGGAAACGGCGGTTTTTCCATACAAGGAAGGTACGCCTGAATTCCTGATCGGCCGGGGAGGCTACCGTGTCGCCGTCCTATGCGGTTCACTCGGTGGATGCTTCGGGGCGGCAGCGGCACCGGAGCCCCTCTCGTTTGAGCTTACGGATACCGCTATTTCGAGAGACTCAGCTGTTCTTACGCGGGATGGAGCTGCCCTTTTTACGGGAGAAGCTGCTGCACAGCTTAATGCATCAGAAGCCGTCGTATTGGCGGTGCCTGTAGCGGATTATCCGTACTGGCGGGACGGCATTCTGGCTGTTAAAGCCATCCCGGTGCTCTGGTGGTGCTGCACGGAGACGTTAAAGGCCTCAGGCGGCGCATGCGAAGGCGATTTTACCGCCGATGGTATGTTAACGCCATCCATGGGGACGGATGAACTGCATTGGAGCCTTCATTTCAGCGCCAGGCAGTCCATGGCCCGCCTGCAGTGGGCGAAAGAACGGGAGCAGCTGCTTGCCCGGATTGAAGAACGCAAGTGGATCGATATGGCCAAAGGCATTTTGTCCAAAACCCGGGGCTGTTCCGAATCAGAAGCCTACGAGCTGCTGCGGAAGCAGGCCATGAACGACCGTAAGCGGATGGTGGATGTCGCGAACGCTATTGTTCAAGCGTATCAGCTGCTGCACAAACCATAACAGAAGGGAAGCGGCATCATGATCAATTATTTAAAAGAAGTGGCCCGTGGCAAGCGGGGCGCACGTGATCTGGACTACGAAGACGCTCTGCGCGCAGCCTCCGCCATATTGGACGGAACGTCCACGCCCGCGCAGACCGGCGCATTTCTGGCGGCGCAGCGGATTAAGCTGGAGTCGATCGACGAGCTGGAGGCTTTTGTGCACGCAATACGCCACCGGTCCAGACGGGAAAAGCTGTTTCCAGGCGCTCTGGACTGCGCCAGTCCGTACGACGGGCGCCGATCATCCTTCATTTCCACTTTCCCGGCGGCGTTTGTGCTTGGTTCAGCTGGTGTGCCGGTTACGCTCCACGGCAGCGCCGCTCTGCCGCCCAAATACGGTGTCACCCTGGGAGACATCATGCTGGCGGGCGGAATCCCCGCTGCGGCACTGACACCGGATGACTATATCGCCGCCGCCAGAACCAGCGGCGTGCTGTACGCCGCATCGGAGCAGTGGTGCCCTCCGCTCGGAGCGCTGCGGCCGCTGCGTCTGGAGCTTGGGATGCGGACCGTGCTGAACACCGCCGAAAAGCTGGCCGATTACGGGCGGGCTTCCTGCCTGTCCATCGGTATTTTTCACAACACGGTGTTTGACCGGATGTCCCGCCTGCTGGTAAGGCTTGGGTATACGCGGGCGCTGGTGATTCAAGGTCAAGAAGGCTCCGATGACGTGTTCATCGACAGACCGACCCGGATTTATACTATTGAAAATAGCGACGCGTCGCTGGACGTGATCGATCCCGAGCTGTGGGGACTGGATACGCAGGTCCCGCCGATGGACTGGACGCCGCAGCTTCAGCTGGCAACCGCCGAAGAAGTCCTGCAGGGGCGCGGTCATATGGCCTGCTACAATCAGACGCTTTTAAACGCCGCGCTCCGGCTAAAGCTCGCGGGTGCCGCCGGATCCGTGGAAGAAGGGCTTTATCAGGCCAAAGCCCAGCTGGAGGACGGGGAAGCCTGGAAAACCTACCAGGCCTGGAAGCAGGCGCTGACCGTCCCGCGGGAAGCCGTTTCGGAGCTGCCGGGTGCGGGTAAATAAAAATTAGTTAAGAACCGTGCGAAATGCACGGTTTTTTTGCGGCGCCTGATGCTGTCATAGGGTGCATTTTTCTGTATATACGATACCACCAATAAAACTTGATGCCGCCAATGGCTTCTTCTGCCTATGTGTTGAAACTGCCGTAAGGAGTGTCGCCATCAATGTACGGAGAACTTCACACCAGCCCGCCTGTCAAAATCATCCGGCCCCGGGGCATGCCCTTTTGGCCGTCTTTACTGTTAACAAGCAACCTGGCCGCTCTTGTGCTGACCGTAGTTTATGCCGCTCTCCGGCCGCAAGGCTCCTGGGGATGGAACCTCTACGGAGTGCTCCTGTCCGCTGTATTCGCCGCCAATCTCGGCATAACTGCATTCAGCCGCGGCAGCGCTAAACGGGAGTACGGATACATTGCCGTGTTCATCGCTTCGATGCTGCTGCTTATGATTTATAATACAGCGGCTTCGGCTCTCCCTGCCTACCGGAACGGGACGCTGTGGATTCCGGCGCTGCTCCTGCTGCCTGCCACCGGGTACGGAGCGTACCTCGCCCGCCGCATTGGGATAGAGGGTTTCGGCGGCCCGGTGTTTCAGCTTCATTCCGCCCCGTCTCGGGCCACAAAACTCGGAAAAAGCGCGGCCGTTCTGCTGTTCGGCTTGATCCTGGGTTTAGGAATCTACGCCGCGGCCGAAATTGTCACACCCGGCGGGATTACGCTTGCCGAGGTTTTTTGGGCGGAATACGCTTTGTTCGTTGGCTGGATTGTACTGGGTTCGGCAGCGGTGCTGGTGAAGCTCGCAGATACTGCCAAAAGGCCGCTGCTCAAGCTGTCCGCCGCTACCGCCGGTATGCTGGTGTTTGGAGTCTGCCTCCTTCCGCTGCTTGCCGCGCCGCGCCTTGTGTCGGATGCTTCGGAGCAGTATATGCAGGCGTTCGGAAAAACGGCGGAGTCTGTTACGGCTCCCCGCTTCAGGACGGTTCCTTTTTCGCTCCCCGCCTATTACTTCGGCATCCCGTCGGCGGATTACGAGCTGCGCGAGAATGTTTTGTTCTATGAAGGGGCCGCCGGGGCGGACCAGGGACTCCGTCTCTATTTCGACGTCTATAGACCGCGGGCCAGTCAGGATGCTTCACCGCGGCCTGTGCTCATCCGGATACACGGCGGCGGCTGGACAATCGGAGACAAAGGCGCGCAGAATAATGCGCAGCTGAACAAATATTTTGCCGCTCAAGGATATGTAGTGTTCGACATTCAATATGGTCTCAGCGATACAGCAAAGTTCGTCAAAGGCTCTCCTGTGCCGGATTCGCGGTCCGGCTCATTTAGCATTGACGATATGGTCCGCCATATCGGGGTGTTCACCCGCTATCTGGCAGACCATGCGGCCGAGTACGGCGCGGATCCAAAAACCGTCTTTATCTCGGGCGCCTCGGCGGGAGGACAGCTGGCGGGCGCGGCCGCGCTGGGACTGGCCGGCGGGGGATATGGAGATCTGCTATTGGACCCGCGCCTCCAGGTCAAAGGGCTGATTCCGTTTTATCCGGCAAACGGACTGGCCGACAAGCTCGGCATTCCGGGGTCGCCGGAGCTGAATGATCCGGCGCTGCTCGTCCAGCCGGACAGCCCGCCCGTGCTGATCTATCAGGGTACGCACGACGGAATCGTCAATCCAGCCATAGCCGGGCGGCTGCGTCAGGCTTACCTGGACGCCGGCAACCGCCGGGCCGCCCTGCTGTCCATGCCGTTTGGCGGCCACGGCAGCGATTATTATTTTGCCAGCCCTTATACCCAGGCGTTTATTTATTATATGGAACGATTTATGCTGCAGTATCGCTGACCGTCATGCAGTACGGCGATACATTATGTTGTACCGGTGACCGTCATGCAGTATGCGATACATTATACTGTACCGCTGACCGTCATACTGTACGGCAATACATTATGTTGAACCGCTGACTCTCATGCAGTACGACGATACATTTGTTGTACCGTTGACCGTCATACTGTACGGCTGGGCATTATTACGGCTGATCATTATGCTGCTGCCGCTAAACGTCCTGCTGCTGCCCCGGCTTGGCCGGGCTTCGTCCTTCTTTGGAGCGCCCCAAGCTGCAACAACTCATAAGGGAGACAACGCCAAATGATTGTGTTTATTCACCGCAAAGATCTCCGGACAATCGACATGCCCGCTTGGGACGCCATCGCCCGGACCGGAAAGGACAGCCTGCACGTGCTGATTCTGGAACCATTTCTGCTTAGGGATGGCCGTGACCGGGAACACAGCGGTATTCACTTTCTCCGCCAGGCAGCCAGACTTGCGGGGCAGTACGCTGCCGAGGGAAAATGTCTGCATGTGCTTTACGGGGAGCCGCCGGCTGTTTTAGCTGCCATCTTGGATGCGCTGCCCGTTTCAGACGTATTGGTTCATGCCGATTACACCCCTTATTCCCGCAAAAGAGATACGGAGCTTCGGGAGGCAGCCGAAGCCCGCGGCATCAAATGGACTGCTTACGAAGAACGAACGTTGGCCGATCCGGCGGGCTTGTTACGCCATGCCGGCAGAGCGGAGCCGTTTAAAGTGTTCACCCCGTTTTACCGGCGGTGGGTCAGCTATCTGGATGAACTGCCGCCTCTTCCCAGTGCGGTAACGCTCCAAGATTTGACGACGGCAGAGCTGCCGGACAGGCTGCATGATCGTTTCCGGCTGCCGGAGCCGCTTCAAGCCCAGCTGCTGGAAGCGGCCAGCCGCATAAAAAAGGAGCCCGGCAGCGGGATGGAGACGCTGATCCGCTTCGTGGAAGACGGACTAGACGCTTACCCGGAAGCGAGAGAGCGGTATGGCCTGGACGGCACAAGCCGGATCAGCAGCAGCCTGAACACCGGCTCGCTATCGGTAAGGCAGGCGTATGCTGCCGTCATCGGCCGCGAACATGCAGGCGGAGCGTGGCTGCGGCAGCTGGCCTGGAGGGATTTTTACCTGATGCAGGCGCAGCTTAACCCTGATTTTTTTATTTATGAACAGCTGTACGATGAAAGCGGGCTCAGCACCCGGCATTTTGAAGCATGGGCCGAAGGCCTTACCGGTATACCGGTGATCGACGCCGCGATGCGGCAGCTGAACCAGACCGGCTGGATGCCAAACCGCCTGCGCATGATCACCGCCATGTTCCTCACCAAAAATCTCGCTTGCCCTTTCCGGTACGGCGAACGTTATTTTCGCCTGAAGCTGGCAGATTACGACAATACGCTGAACCGCGGCGGCTGGCTGTGGAGCTCATCATTGGGTTTTGACGCGGCCCCCTATTTCCGGGTGATGAATCCCGTGACCCAGTCGGTCAAATACGATCCGGATGGCAGCTTTATCCGACAGTGGATGCCGGAACTTGCTCACCTGGATGCAAAGGAAATCCATCTGCCGCTTAAGACTGCCGTTGTAGACCTAAAGACCTCCCGTGCCCGCGCAATCGAAGTTTACGGCCGCCTGCTCAAGTCCAAATAGCCCATTTTTGCATGGATGCCCCGGGCAATTCGAATCGATAGACCCATCGCTCCCGGGCTATGCCTTTTGTTATACTTCCAAGTGAGGTTTCGAACCTCCCAGAATCAGGAATTTTTATCGCAGCATCCTTCATTTCGCACGTAAATTCAAAACCCGCACAGAGGAGCGCAAAGACATGAACTTTTTCAAAAAACTGTTTGGCGGCAAAGAAATGGGCAAATCGGAAGACGGCACCACAATTTACGGCTATGACGCTCCGGATGAGCGGGGGCTTACGCCTCCCTCCGAAATTTTGTACATGGAAGAATTAAACGAACATTTTAACAAAGTTTTTCCGAACCGGGAAACCGGCGTGTTCCATGAACTGATTTCAGACATCGTACATATTGATGTGAATATTATGGAAGCTACCCCTGACGAACCATACCGTGTACTGTATACCAATGGGATGAGCGATCTGCCGATGACCCTTCCCCAGGAAATCCGTGAAGAGTACAAGCATCTCGAACGCGCCGAGCTGATGATGTTTTTGCCGGCGGACTGGCCGCTCACACAGAAGGATTTTGAAGCGGAGGAGAACTACTGGCCGATCCGGCTGATGAAAATGCTTGCCCGGTTCCCGCATATGTATCAGACGTGGCTTGGATACGGCCATACCATCCCCAACACGGAGGAGTACGAGCCGTATGCGCCAAACACGGGGTTGTCCGGCGCGATCCTGCTTGCACTGCCGGAAGAAGTCAGCACAGTCCATACTAAGGACGGCAATCAGGTTCAGGTTTATTTCCTGGTTCCGCTTTTCCGGGAAGAGATGGAATTCAAACTGGAGACTGGCGTGGATGAACTGGTAGCCAAGCTGTCCGAGCTGCCCGGAGATTTCCTCGTTCTGAATCCGCATAGACCCAATGCCTGTAAATAATGGCCCGGGATAACCGTTTGTAACAACCTTAAGGGGCTGAGCCAAAGTCATGAATATGACTTGAGGTTCAACCCCTTCGCCGTCCTCACCTCAATCAATAAGGCCGGCCGACCGTAGCTCGCCGCGCATCATGGCAACTGCCTGCGCACCGCTTAACTCCCCTTGGATCGCCGAAAGGATATACGGACGGATGATTTCCTCTGCTGCTTTCCAATCGGGAGTCTCCGGTTCAGGGACCCCGGTCTCATCCAGCAGCCGTCTGGCTTTCATTAACGCGGGCTCCGGTTCCACCCGGTGCACAAAATTTGTATTGTTCGGAAACGGAGCCCCATGATCCATCCCGTGGGCAGTTCCTACTTCAGTCAGCACTGCATTTCCCGCCCTGTCGTGCGTCCAGTCCAGACCCGCAATCCCGATTGTAGAGAGGACATTGCCTGGTTCGCTGTGCCAAAACTCCACAAAACGGATCGCGGCTTCGGTGTTTCTTACGCCTGCCGGCACCGCCCACACACCAGGCGCATCTCTGCGGAGCAGCTTTTCCCCATTGGGGCCTGAAGGAGCGGGCAGACCGCTGACCTGCAAGACGGTTCCTGAAGCATTTACGCCGTAACCCATCAGCTCGCCAATCCATTCATCAGGGCCTATAATCATCCCCACCTGCCCTGATACGAACAGCTCTTTGAGATGTTTGGTATCATTTTCAGCGAATCCGGGCTCCAAAATTCCATCCCGGTACAAAGCTGCAAGCCATTCATAGACAGGGACGGCCTGCTCCGAAGCGTAAGGCATATCACGTTTTCCCGTCTCCAGGTCCAAACGCAGCCCCCTAGGGAGACCTGCCGCGCTCATAAAAGCCTGAAGATCTTCAGCTCCCGCAAAACTCAGGCCCCAAGTATCCTGCCGGCCGTTCCCGTCAGGGTCGCCTTTCTTAAACGCCCGAAGAACCTCCGCATATTCCTCGAGTGTGTCCGGCTCAGCCAGCCCAAGCGATTCAAGCCAGTCTTCCCGAACGATCGGCAGCATTCCTCCCGGCTTTTCGGCGGCCACGCCATAAATGATACCGTCCGGCTGGGTTACCCATTCCCAATCCGCCGGCTCGATAATGGTAGGATCGGACAACACGGGCGAAACGTCCACCCAGCCGTTCAGCGGCAGCAGTGCTCCCGCGGCGGCCAGCTCGCTCATCCGGTCCCTGGATAAATACACCAAATCGGTATTTTTAAACGCTTCATATCGGGTATTCGCTGCAGCAGATGAATCCGTTAAGCTAAGTTTGGCCCGGATGCCGGTTAACCGGCCAATCTCGCGTTCATACCTCCCAAGCTCATCAGCCCGGAAACCCCTGGAGCCGTCAATCAGGATGCGCAGCGCGCCAGCCTGCTCTGGCCGTCCGGCCTCGTCACTTATCGCCTGCTCCGGCTGTCCGGTCTTCTCCTCATCTGCCGCCCCCGCCCGCTTTCCCATCCTATCCGTCTGTTTGAAAGCATGCGTGTGTTCCACCTTCCCTGGCCGTTCCTCCGCTTGAATCACAGAAGGAGCCGACACTGTGTAGAAACTTGATTTTCCGCCGCTCAGCGCAGCTTCATCCCTACCGCACGAAGTCAAACATAGCGGTAGAATCAGCATGCATGCAAGCCAAAAAGGGGTATTAAACCGCTTCAATAGTAACGTCCCTCCTTTGCTGGGATCGCTTGTACTCTCGTGAATGAATGTCTTATTATGCCGTCAGTATACTCCCTTTGTATTAACCGTCCGTCACCCCGGCTTAACCTTGGGGTAAAATTAGAATCGATACCAGCGTGTTAGGGTATGTAAAAGAAAAAAGGAAGGAGGCGAACTTATGCCTTTTCAGCCGGCACCTTGGACCCTGCATGGGAGCGGACTTGTGCTTGTCTGCAAGTTCTCCGCGCGCATGGTGGAAGCCTCCGGCCTGCTCCCCGGTGAACTTCAAGGCAGGGCGCACGGCGGGATTGGCGGCTACGGGCTGATCGATTACCGCCGGTCCAACGCCGGATCGTACCGGGAGCTGCTGGTCCTCCCCGGCCGGTTTTTGACCGGCGGTAAACCACAATACTCCATTTCGCAGATTTACGTGGACTCGGACGACAGTCTGACCGGAGGCCGGTTAAACTGGGGAATTCCGAAGCAGCTGGCCGCGCTGCGCGTCTCCCGGCCAGGCGAAACCCCTTGGCGGTTCGAGGCGGAGCTGGACGGACAGCCGCTTTTTCAGCTGGAGGCCCGGCCGTTAGGACCTGCACTGCCTCTGCGGCTTGGCCGGCTGCCTTTTGCGCTGTTTCAGGACTATGAAGGGGTGCGGTACAAGACCCGCTTTGGCGGCCGGTTTAAAATGCGGTTTGCCCGGGTTACTCATGTGTTTGCCGATGGCAGCCGTTTTCCCGACCCCGCCCAATTCCGGATACTGTTCGCCGTCATGATAGAGGACTTTACGCTGCATTTTCCGCCCGCGGACCGGCAGCCTTTGCAATAAATCCCTTCACTAAGCGGCGATTTAAATTTCAGACTGGACAGCCCGCGCGGCTGGACACCGCAACGCCTAACCAAACAGTCAGCACCGGCTGAACAGTACACTGCCAAACAGGCAAAAACCCCAGACTTCAAGGCATACCTTCCGTTTGCCTGAAGCCGGGGTTTCCGCTTTACTCGCTTTATCGGATCACTTAATCGTCGCCATTGCCTGCTTCTGCCGCGTTACTTATCTACAACATTGCCTGCTTCAATCAGACCACTTAGTCGTCAGCATTGCCTGCTCCTGCTCGCGTTACTTGATTTTCAGCATTACATACGGGTGAACCACCAGATTGATCCGTGTGCGTTCCGACAAATCGGCGGGAATTACAAGCCGTTCCTCAAGTTCGGCGCTGCCGGTATCAAGCTTGGAGGATTCGCGGGTGAGTTCAATCCGCTTTCCGTGTGCGTCTCCATAGGCGGAAGCGGCGTAATAGGTCTGCCCGTCGGCAGATGCGGAACGCCAGATGATTTGTCCTTTTTTGTCAAAATCGATCTGCACGGCATCTCCAACCTCCTTAGGAATCCGGATCACCTTCCGGTTGGCCAAATCCACTGTAATCAGCTGTTCTTCCCGGGGGCCTTGACCGGGGTGCAAACGCAGAGTGAGCGATTCCGGCTGGTCGAGCTGAGCGCTGGAAAAAGAGAAGGCATATCCCTTGTCCGTTCCGCCGCCGCCTAAGCTGTTCAGCTCCACTACTCCCGTCCCGGTTTGAGCGATAATGCTGTCCGGATTCAATTCTTCATGCGCAGCCAGCTTCGTTTCCCAATCGACCAGCGCTTTCTCCTCGTATTCAATTTCAACCCGGGTTTCGAGCGGCGACAGCCGAACCTCTGCCAGTGAAAAACGGTATTTGCCCAGTTTCACCGACGCCTCGGGATGGACCGTCTCGGTCACCGCCTCGCTGAACTTGGGATCCAGCGTAAAGGCCACCTTCAGCCGGGGAGAATACCGCATCTCAGAAGGTTTGGTTCCGGTGTCCGGATCATCAAGTTTACCCCGGTCGACGCCGGCCAGCTGAAAATCCGCCTCAATCCGTTCGGGAAGGGAAGCGCCCTCCTGCAGCTCAATGCTGGTCCGCCCAATGAACCTTTGGTTGCTTGGATCGTCCCGATCATGCCCCCCAAGGCCGCTTGAATTTTGCCCGAGGTCCTTCCCGGTTAAGGCATTTTTGATCTTTACACTGCTCACGCTGTACATTTCTTTACTATCGTCGGTCTCCGCGGTATAAAATATCATGAATTTATTACCATCCGCCGCAGCGCCAAGGACCGTAATTTTGAAGCCGTTTTGCTCCGCGCTTTGATTAATGACCTGCATATACCCGTTGTCGACCGCCGACCGGATCGTCCCCCGGTCCAGGTCGGACGAAAGAATTTTTTGCAGCGGAGCCAGCGTTCCCCAGTCCTTTTGCATGACGCCGGCAGTTTGCTTCACAGGCGGTTTGACGGCCAGGCTGTTCATAAACAGGCCTGCAGCCACCACAGCCGCCGTCAGCAGCACGGCGCCGGCTGAAGCCAGCCGCGACGTTTTTCTCCGCCGATTACCCTCCAGCATCCCTTTTTGCACTGCGCGCATAATGGCATCCTGGGGAACCTCGTCCCGTTCCCGCCGGGTGTCTCTCGCATCCCGCAGCAGCGCGCGCAGCTCCTCGCCTTCATGATTTACCGTCATCCCAATCCCTCCGATCCTGCATGATGGACCTCAGCTGCTTTAGCCCTTTGTGCAGCCAGGTTTTAATCGTCCCTTCCGGTTTGCCAAGCACCTCGGCGATATCGCTTATCGTCAGATCGTTGTAATACCGCAGCAGCAGCACATTCCTGTATTTTCCCTTCAGCTGATCCAGCGCCCGCTGCATATCCAGCTTCCTGAAGCCGGCAGGCTCAGCGTACTCCTCGGGAAGCGGTTCAGCGGCTGGTATGGAACGTTTTCTTCTCCGCTGTTCGTCTATACAGATATATATCAGGATCCGGACAATCCAAGGCTTGAAGCTTTCCGGATTCCGCAGTGTCCGCCGTTTTGCCAGCGCTCTGCAGGTCATTTCCTGGATCGCCTCCAGCGCGTCATTCCGGTTGCGCAGATAACTGTAGGCGATGCCGTACAGCTGTTCCTTATGGGCCACAATCGCCTCGTAAACATCCTCCTGCTCCATTGCACGCACAGCGGGAATCCGCTTCATTTCGGCTTCGGAATTTGCCATCTTTATCCCCCTCTCCTCCGCCAATTCTATACAATAAGACGGATCGGCAAGCCAAAACGTTTTAATTATAAAAAACAATTCCAAAAAAAAGAGCCCGCCCGCGAGTACGCGGACAAGCCTGACGCTGTGCCTGTTATTTTTGGCCTGCACCTATTTTAATTTTCATCTGGAGATATTTGACCGCGCCTTCGTCGGTCTGCTCTGTTTTGACGAGGTCGCCCGTAAAATGTTCGCCCTTAAGCCCGTAAGTTTCCTTCGCGGCCTTTGGCATGTCATCTTCCTCAGGACGAACTTCAAGAATCAAATAAAACTCGCCGATATCCTCCGGCTTTTTCATCCGCAGCTGGAAGGAGCCGTCAGGTCCAACAGTTGTATCTTCCTCGTAACCGTAATGCCAGTGATCCGGAATTTCCACGTCGGCGTCCACTTCCGTGCCTTCCAGGAGATTGCTTGTCCCTTTGATCTGATAGTAAGACCCGTCCGCGGTGACCTCAGGTTTGATCCATACTTTGGCGCTGCCGTAATCCGCCGGTTTGTTCAACGCCGGTACTTCAAGCGGCACCTTGGTACCCGCAGGCGATGCAGCATCCACATGCAAAAAGGCCAGCGCTTTCTTAAAGATCTCATCATCGTCTTCATATTGATGAATGTAAGGACCCGTCAATTTTTCACCGGAAGCTCCATACAGCTCAATGTCCGCATTTTGCTCGGCAGGATCAAAACTGACGGTAATATCCAACACGCCTTCCTTGATATCTTTGGGACGCTTCATTTCCAAGGTAAAGCTTCCGTCGTTGTTGACCTCCACCGTATCTTCATAGCCGAACATAGTGTAGCCTGCCGCGTCGATTTCCCCTTCCACCTTCACGCCGGGCGCCAGATTGGACGTGCCCTGGAGAACTAATTTATCCGCCTCCAGCGCACCTTCCCCCTTGATCCACACTTCGGGGCTGCCTTGATCCTCTGGGGCGTTAGCCGAAGCTGCTCCCTGTACAATTTCGATGTCAACCGCCTCTCCGTTATCGGCGGAAGCGGCTGGCGATACTTCCGGACTTGGCACAGCCGTTTCAGCCGCCTCGGCCGAAGCTAGCGGACTTGGTGCGGGTGCGGCTTCTTCTTTCGACTCGCCTCCACTGCATGCGGACAACGCAAAAACTGCCGTAATCAGCGCTCCGGCTAATCGTAGTTTCGATTTTTTTCCTAACCTGTTCATATTCTGCATCCTCTCCAGCACTGTTGTTATGTATGCCGGCATTCCACGCATCTCATTGTGAAACATGAAAATACCGGTAAAACCAACATTTACATTACCCGGTCAGTTCAACTCTGAAACGCATGATTCGCCAATAAGTCAGCGGGGACCTAATTAAAATCCCTGGCTGTCCGTTTCATAAAGGGTCAAAATGATGAACTTTTGGCGTCCGCAAATCAAACAGCAGGAAATATAAATGATATGTAGAAAATTAAATCGATTCCATTTGTTCCCACTTTGGTCTATGGAGGTTATCTGTTATGGAAACCGCTTCAATTCACACTCCGCTGCCGCGGAGCCTGCCCGAACAACAAGACCTTTCTTCCGGAAGCATCCTTCGTTTTCTTGATGAGCTGTCGGAAAATAGCATCGAGGTCCACAGCTTTATGCTGCTCCGCCATGGTCATGTCATCGCCGAGGGCTGGTGGTCGCCATATAAGCCCCACGCTCCGCATAACCTGTTCTCTTTAACCAAAAGTTTCACCTCAACGGCGATCGGGCTTGCCGAACACGAAGGGCTGCTCAGCATTGATGACAGCGTGCTCTCCTTCTTCCCGGACAAAACTCCGGCCGAGCCGGATGAACGGCTGTTACGGTTGACCCTGCGCCATCTTTTGACCATGTCTACCGGTCACTCCGAAGATCCGGTCAACCATTTCAATGAACAGGAATCATGGACCGATACTTTCCTGAAAGCATCGTTTGAGCATGAGCCGGGAACTACTTTTATGTACAATAACGCCGCTTCTTATATGCTGTCGGCCATCCTGCAGAAGGTGTCCGGTATGACGCTGCTGGAGTATCTGCAGCCCCGGCTGTTTGAGCCGCTTGGGATCCATGAGGCAGAATGGGAGACTTGTCCCGAGGGGATTTGTGTTGGAGGGCGCGGCCTATTCTTAACAACCGCCTCCATCGCTAAATTTGGACTGCTGTATCTGCAAAAGGGGGTATGGAACGGTCAGCAAATTGTGCCGGAACAATGGATTCTGCAAGCGTCGTCCCTTCAGATCGCAAATGGTGATCCAAACGAGCCAAATGACTGGAAACAGGGTTACGGGTTCCAGTTCTGGCGCTGCCGCCACAATGCTTACCGGGCCGACGGGGCTTTTGGCCAATTTTGCTTAATTATGCCCGGTCAGGATGCCGTGCTTGCGGTCACGTCGGGGACGGACCGGATGCATGCCGTACTGGATGCGGTCTGGAATCACCTGCTCCCAGGGATGGAGGCAGGTTCAGCTTCCAGCTCAGACGAATCGTCTGAAGCGGCCGATGAGCTGCGGAGCCGTTTATCTTCCCTGTCGATTGAAGCGCCGCGCCTTCTGTTTGATTCCCCGCTTGAAGCAAAGTTATCGCTTACTCCCTATGTCTTTGACGCCAACCCTTTCGGACTTGGGGAGGTAACCATTGAGTTTCAGGGACACTCCGCAATCCTGAACATCGACAGGGACGGACAACAAGCAGAGGTGTCTTTAGGAAGAGGAACGTGGATTCCCGGCAGCCTGCCTTTTCTGCATGCTTACGGCCCGCTGGCATTCAGCTTTACTTGGTCCGGCACGGATCTGCTGGAGCTCGCCATTCGAACCCTTCAAGGACCTATATGTCTATTCCTCACCGTACGGGTTGAAAACAATGGGTTAACGGTTTCGGCACGCTCCAATGTTGGCGAATTTTCGCTGCCCAGCCCGCTGACCGCCCGGGTAAAGGCGGAATAAAGCTCAGGCCTTAGGGCTCGAGCTGACCTCAGAGAACCCTGTGACATGAAATCATAGAAAGATGCCACAGGATACGGCACCCCGACGGCAGAACTTCACTCATTAAAAAGCGCTCCTTATGCCATGCCTCAGCATGACATAAGAAGCGCCTTTCTTTTTATAGCTTAGGCAAAAACCCAGTTGCCCTTCCGGAACACCGGCTCAAGGGTCCCGTCTTCCAATTCCCCGTCAATATCCAGCTCCGCGGATCCGACCATGAAGTCCACATGTGTCAAACTGACGTTGGCTCCCTTCTCCAGCAGCTCCTCTTTGGACATCTGCGTACCGCCTTCCAGATTGGATGGATACGCACTGCCGAGCGCAAAGTGGCAGGAGGCATTTTCATCAATACCTGTATTGTAAAATACCCGGTTCATCCGGGAGATCGGCGAGTCATGCGGGACAAGCGCAACCTCGCCAAGATAGGAGGCACCGTCGTCCGTATCCAGCAGTGAGGTCAGATGTTCCTGGCCCGACTCCGCCTCATAAGCAACTACCTTGCCGTTCTCAAATGTGAGCTTGATGCCTTCCACAAGCCGGCCGTTGAGATTAAGCGGCAGCGTGCTGGTTACCGTGCCGTTCACGCCCGTACGATGGGGCATGGTGAATACTTCTTCCGTTGGCATATTGGCGACAAAATATACGCCGCTTTCGTTCTCCCCGCCGCCGCTCCGCCAAATATGCCCTTCAGGCAGCTCTACGCGAAGGTCTGTTCCCGGCGCGCGGTAATGCAGGCTTTTATACCGCTTGGCATTCAGCCGGTCTTTGCTCTCCTTGAGCGCCGCGATATGCTTTTTCCAGTTCGCAACCGGATCTCCGCCGTCCACACGGTTCATTTGGAACACCGCTTCCCACATCGCTTCGACCCGCTGATCCTCCGGAAGATCGGCAAACACTTTGTTGGCCCATGCGCGGGTCGGCGCTTTAACAAGCGACCAGCTGATCCGGTTATTGCGCGTGTAAACCTGGTATTTCTGCCGGGCCAGAGCGGCTGCTTTGACGGACGCAGAAATTTTGGAGCCGTCGATTCCGCGGTACAGCTCGGGGTCCGGCACTTTGATGTGCAGAACCGCGCCGCCTTCACGGGCGAACGCTTCCAGCATATCTGCCTGCCACTGCGGGTAATACGTAAATGAATCCTCTGGAGCTTTTTCATACCGGATACGTGACAAAGCCTCATCGTCCCACTCGGTAACCACATATTTTGCACCAGCCTCGTACGCTTTGGTGACCAGCAGCCGTGTAAAATCCACCGTCTCGATTGGCGCGTGGACCATCAGCACTTGGCCGGGCTGGATATTGACTCCGACCCGGATGACCAGCTCAGCATATTGCTCCAGCCGCTTTTCAAAATCTGCAATCATGTTTCATTCCTCCGTTTGCGAATAAGCTAACCGCCCTTTAGTGTACACCCTTTGCAAGTCTCGGACAATGCATCCGGGGTTTACGGGTCTTTCCCTCCGCGTAAATTCCCCGACTCCAGGCGGGTTGGCAGCCTTGAAGTTCGTGTTATAATGTGGATTGGCGCTGACCCCCTTCTGGGAAAAACGCCCAATTCCAACCAAACGGCAGGTGTACCATGATTCAATCGTACTTATTTCCGATCTCTTATGCTTTTATGGCCTTCCCGTTTGCGGCTCTGCTGTTCACGCTTCCGTTTCTTGTCGTACAGTACCGCAGGCATGCGTACATCAATAAAGTGAGAGCAGTGGTCCTTTATCTGCTGCTGCTTTATTTGATGAACGCCTTTTTTCTTGTGATTCTCCCGCTGCCGGCCTCCATTCATAATCCGGCGCCAAGGGGCGGAACGATGCAGCTGATTCCGTTTCATTTTTTCGAGGACATCCTGAATGAAACCTCGGCGGTCCGCAGCGATATTTCCACCTACTGGGTGGTACTGAAAGAACGCGCTTTTCTGCAGATTGCCTTTAACGTGGCGCTATCCGTGCCGTTTGGTATGTTCCTTCGCTACTATTTCCGTACAGGCTGGCCGGTTGGCATCCTGCTGTCCTTCATCTTGTCCCTGTTTTTTGAAGTGACCCAGCTGACCGGAATCTATGGCATTTATGACCATCCGTACCGTGTATTTGATGTAGACGACCTGATTTCCAACACGCTGGGAGGAATCATCGGCTTCCTGCTTGCGGAATGGCTGTCGAAGCATCTGCCGCGGATCGATAAGCTCGACGAGACGATCGACCGGTCTGCCAAAAGGGTGACGTATACCCGCAGAGGCCTGGCATTTATGTTCGATTTTGCGCTTTGGCCGCCGGCTGCTTTTATTTTGGTTCAGCTCGGTGTTCCTGCTGCTTTTTGGGTGGTTACCGGCGTCTATTTTATGCTGATTCCATGGGTGTGGAACGGCCGGACGCCCGGCAAGTGGCTGGTCCGGATCCGGCTTGCGGGGGAAGACGGCCGGCGGATCCGATTGCGGGAATTGTTTATCCGATATGGTATCCTCTACTGGATGATCTTCGGAATCCATGTACTGTTAATGTTCTATCGTAACTATGTCCCCCGGGAGCTCCTTGCAATTCTGAGCATGCTGCTGCTTGCGGGAGACAGCGTATTATTTGTCTACTTTGTCCGTAAAATGTTCAGCCGGAACTCCGTCCTCTTCTACGAACGCGTCAGCCGCTCCGCTCATGCGATTACCTGGACGGAATCTCAGCATCCCGCCGCGCCAGCCAGGGATGGCGAACCGCAATAAACCTAAACCAAACGCCGGTCCCCGATATAGAGGGCCGGCGTTTGCAGGTTAACGAATCAGTTCAGGGTTCAGCTTGAGCTCCACGGGACAGTGATCGCTGCCCAAAATATCGCAGTCGATTGATGCCGACTCCAGGGCGGGAGCCAGCCGGGCCGAAGCCAGGAAGTAATCGATCCGCCAGCCGATGTTCCGCTCCCGGACCTTCGCCATATAAGACCACCAGGTATACGCCCCTTCCCGGTCCGGATAAAAAAGCCGGTACGTGTCGATAAAGCCGGCCTCCAGCAGGTCCGTGAATTTTCCGCGCTCCTCGTCGGTGAATCCGGAGTTCCCCCGGTTCGATTTTGCATTCCTCAGATCCAAGTCGCGGTGAGCGACATTCAAATCGCCGCAGATGATGACCGGTTTGGCGGCATCCAGCTGCTGGACATACTGCCGGAAACGGTCTTCCCATTCCAGCCGGTAAGGCAGTCTGGACAAATCCCGTTTTGCGTTAGGCGTATACACGTTCACCAGATAAAAAGACCCGAAATCCAGGGTCATCACCCGGCCCTCCGTATCGTCGTCTCCCTCCATTCCGCGCTGTACCGACTCCGGCTTCATCCGCGTGAAGACCGCCGTTCCGGAGTACCCTTTTTTCTGCGCATAATGCCAATATTGATAGTAATGCTCTCCAATCTCAAGCGTGATCTGGCCCTCCTGCAGCTTGGTTTCCTGCACACAGAGGATGTCCGCGTTTTTCTGCTCCAGATACGTGGTGAAGCCTTTATTGACACAAGCCCGCAGGCCGTTTACGTTCCACGAAACCAATGTAATGCTCACGTTCCACTCTTCCTTTCTATACGCTGCTGTATCGGCTGAATGATAAAAATACAGGTTTGCCGGGTAAGTAGTGCGTCAAAATTGGATTTCCGGCCGCATGCGGCATGCCGAAACCTTCCTTTATGATCTTGACATTCTCCAGCCGTTTTGTCTACAATCGGCCAGTGAGAACTTTACCATCCGTAATGAAAGGGGACGCCTGCTTCCATGTTCCAGCCTTCTACACTTGTTCGTGTATTTAACGTCCTCTATTTTGCAATCCTGGCGATGTTTTTGCCATTCCTGCCCGTCTATTTTAACAAACAGGGGCTTAGTCCCTCTCAGATCGGGATGATCGTCGGCACGGGCGGCATCGTCACCCTCTTTGCCCAGCCGCTGTGGGGCATGATCAGCGACAAAACGAAAACGATCCGTAAAGTCCTGCTTGTCCTGCTTGCCGCATCGGCGGTAACCGGGTATTGGCTGTATGCCACAGGCGGCTACACCACGCTAATCGTAATCTCCATGCTCGTCTACTTTTTTGTAATGCCTATCGACCCGCTAACGGAAAGCCTGAATTTCCGGATCGCTGAATCGGCAGGGATCAGTTACGGCTCAATCCGGACTTATGGAGCTCTGGGTTATGCGCTGATGTCCCTAATCGCGGGACAGGTCATGACGTCCTTTGGGGCCCATAGCCTCGCCCCGTTGTTCGCAGGCGTTGGGCTTCTCGCTCTGCTCGTCTGCTGGCGGATGCCCGATGCCCCAGTTTCAGGGGAGCCTGTGACGCTTGCCAGCCTGAAGACCTTTCTCCGGAACAAGCAGACCCTGCTGTTTCTCCTGCTTGTGTTTATCAGTTCCGTCCCGGCCAGGATGAACGACACTTTCCTCGGGCTGTATGTTCAAGAGCTGGGCGGGGAACCCAATCTGGTGGGGCTTGCCTGGTTTCTGGCGGCGGGAAGCGAAATTGTCATTTTTGCGCTCAGCTACCGCTGGCTAAAGCCGGGCAAAGAGCTGCTGCTGATCACGCTGGCCGGCGCTTTTTACCTGCTTCGGTTTCTGCTGTCCGCGTGGATCAAAGATCCCCATGGGCTGGTTTATCTTCAGCTGCTGCAGCTATTGACCTTCCCGGTGTTCTACTCGGCGGCCATTCAATATTTGTATTCGATCGTTCCGCCCGAATGGCGCGCCACCGGCCAGACCGTCCTTGCCCTGCTGTTCTTCGGTGTATCAGGGATTATCGCCTCATATGCCGGCGGCGCCATTTACGACGCTTTCGGCGGGCAGGTGCTGTATCTCGTTTTATCCGGTTTATCCCTGGCCGGCGCGCTTTTCGGCGGCGCCTTGTTTATGAAGTACGGCAGGCACGGGTAAACGAAATCCCCGCTGTTTCAGCCCTTTTCCGGCTGTCCAGCGGGGATATTTTTAGTTCTTCGGAGTCCTTATTTGCCTGCAGGCACCTCTACCGGCTGGTCGTACAAGCCTTCAAGCCGCCGCATTTTGTTTTTGACCACCAGCGGCGGTTCGACAGCTGGAGCCATCGGATGCATCAGCCAGGATTTGACGAAATGCGTGTCGGACAGCTGATATACCGGCGGCTCCTGTTTGAAATCAATTTCCATAGCGTATGCGCTGCGCAGCGCAAAGGCGTCGCCAACCGGCGGCTTGATCAAATCCGGCGGCGTGCCGGGGATCGCGGTCAGCATTTCCCCCTTGCTATCCAGGCTCGGCATGGATGCAAGCAGCCCCCACGTGTAAGGATGGCGCGGATCGTAAAAAATCTCCGACACCGTGCCCGTCTCCACAATTTGTCCCGCATACATTACCGCCACGCGGTCCGCCATACGGGCTACCACGCCAAGATCATGGGTGATGAAGATAATCGACATGCCGATTTTTTTCTGCAGGTCTTTCATCAAATCCAGAATTTGAGCTTGAATCGTTACATCAAGCGCTGTCGTTGGTTCGTCCGCAATCAGCAGCTTCGGATTGGCGGCAAGCGCCATCGCAATCACGACACGCTGCCGCATCCCGCCGCTGAATTCATGCGGGTACTGCTGGAACCGGCGTTCGGCGGACGGAATTCCGACCAGCTTCAGCAGCTCGATTCCACGGGCGTTGGCAGCCTGTTTGGACATCTTTTCATGCTTCAGCAGCACTTCGGTAATTTGCCGGCCGACCCTCATCATCGGATTAAGCGAAGTCATGGGATCCTGAAAGATCATCCCGATTTCTTTTCCGCGGATCGCCTGCATCTCTTTTTCCGACTTGGCAATCAGCTCTGTGCCTTGAAAACGGATTTGACCGCGTTTATACATCCCCTGAGGCGTCGGAACAAGCTTCATGATCGCCTGAGAGGTCACGCTTTTGCCCGAACCGGATTCGCCTACAATCGCCAGCGTTTCTCCCTTGTCCACATGAAAACTGACTCCCCGGATCGCCTGTACTTCACCGCCGCGGGTACGGAAGGAAATAGCTAAGTCTTCTACTTCAAGCAAACGTTCCATCTGTTTCAGCTCCAATTCTCTCTATATGAAAATGATTCTCATTATTAATAGCAGAATGGTTCTATTTTAGACCTTTAGCTGGTCCTCCGTCAAGCATAGCACCTTTTCTGCCAGTGTTACGCCTCTTTCGCCCTTTTTTTCAGCAGAAGCGCCAAGATCCCCGGAAGCAGCAATAATGCGATCAGTCCGCCTAAAGCCGCATCTTCGAGTGTAATGACCTGATCCTTCATTAGTTTTGTATAAGCAAACAACGAATAAGGCAATACGATGCAGACTGCTGTCACCACACCAGGCGTGTAGCGCCTTAAGACGGCGGAAAAAAACATATGAGTAAAAGAGTGCAGGAAAAACACGGCGAGTACCGCCAAATACAACCATTTAAAGGAGAACAAAACCGCCAGCGCAGCGGAGACAAATACGAGGATATACACATACAGCACATCCCAAGCAAACTGCAGGGTTGTCATCCGGAGCGAAGGGGCGATTTTGGCCAAAACCCGCTGGGGCAGTGAAGCCTCCAAGTCCTGGCGGTTTTGTGCTCCCCATCGTTCAACCGTGAGGATTTCCTCGAAATCATGAAACATAAACAGCAGCGGCAGCAGCCAGTACACGCTGGACAAATCCAGGCTCTGCATCCATCCGGTCATTTACCTGCACTCCCCTTTCTATTATTAATGCGGCAGTACGCCGAGCAGGAACGTCCGGGCCATATGCGCTCCCAATTGTTCCGCCGTATATTGGCCCGTCTCCAAATATTTGTAGGTGAGCCGCTCGGCGGCGGCAACAACCGATTCCGCGGCCAGCTCCGGTTCGACCTCGCTGCGTACGATGCCAAGCGCTTTATTTTTACGAAGATTCGCGGCAATTTGCGTTACGATGGTCTCCCGCAGCCGTTCGCCTGCATCCGAGTGCTGCAATACAATCCGGGTTAACTTAATGTTGCTCCCAAGCAGCTCGAACAGGGAAGTAAATACACTGGCGACGTACCGGGGCAGCTCTTCCGGCGAATGTTCTTTGGCAAGCCGCCCTGCGTCCGCGAACGGCGTGATTTGTGCTTCAAACGACGCGATTAGTGCATCCAGCAGCTGGCGTTTGCCGGGAAAATACAAATAAAAGGCAGCTTGGGTTAAGCCGGCTTCCGCCACGATGCTGCTGACGGATGTCGCATGCACTCCCTGCTCCGCAAACAGTTTCTCGGCCGCGGTTAACAGCCGTTTCCGGCTTTCTTCGCCTTTGGTTGTTTTGGCCATCCTTCGAAACCTCCATTTCCATCACGTGATCACTCTTGATAAAAAGTAACTGATTAGTTAGTTATATTATATCGCCAGGAATCCAATCTGTAAATAAAAAAAGACCCGGTACCCGGCAATGCCGGAACTCCAGGTCCCAAGTGTCTGAATTAATTTGATGTCCCGGCTTAGTCGCTGCGGCTTTGCGCCCGGATGATCCATGAGGCTGACAGACTGATCAGCAGCAGGACGGCAGAAGCAAGCAGCATAATGCCGGAAACGGTCCGCCAAATGGAATCCTGCGGGATTCCCCCGCCGAACCACAGCACGCCGGAGACGATCAGCAGCACGGCGGCAAGCACCGCAAGCCCATAACGCAGTTTAACGGCCGATGCTCCGGAAGCAGGCGGCGCAAAAGCGCCGGCAAAAATAGTGCGCAGCAGATAGATGGCCATAACCGCATTCATAATGATAAACACCGACATTGGAGCATGCAGCCCGCCCCAGCCCAACTCGCCTAGCCCCATATCCGCAAGCAGCAAATAATAAAGCAGCAAAAAAGCTTGATTTCCCGCCTTGTTTTTCCTCTGAATTTGCATTTCGTCACGCATTGCCGTCCGCATTCGGATCATCCTCCCAAAATAATTGATCAAGCGTCTTGTCCAGTGTTCTGCAAATTTGCACACACAGCTTGATGGAGGGGTTGTAGTCCCCGCTTTCGATTGCATTAATTGTCTGTCTCGCCACTCCAACCAGGTCAGCGAGCTCCTTCTGCGAGAGGTCCTTTGCCGCCCTCGCCGCCTTCAGCTTGAGATTTTTCATCCAACCACCTCAGGTTGATCATAAAATATAAACGACATAAAGTCAATTATATAAGACATATTGTTTGTTAAAACAGACAAATCCCTTGAACCTTGCCCTCATCCAATCCCT
Source organism: Paenibacillus nanchangensis (assembly GCF_046543445.1). Lineage (NCBI taxonomy): Bacteria > Bacillati > Bacillota > Bacilli > Caryophanales > Paenibacillaceae > Paenibacillus > Paenibacillus nanchangensis. The sequence goes on along the minus strand of NZ_JBHOFD010000011.1, from coordinate 10,907 downwards.
TCGCGTATGATGGTTAAGGACAGGTTGACAGCTTACCTATCAATGGAGAAGGGACAGAACTTGCATGATTATTGAACCTAGAACACGCGGCTTTATCTGCACAACCGCCCATCCGCAGGGCTGCGCCCTTCACGTCCGGAACCAGGCGGACTATATCCGGAGCAAACCGCCTATCGATGGCCCCAAAAAGGTTCTTGTGATCGGAGCCTCGGCCGGCTACGGTCTTGCCGTAAGGATTGCAGCGGCATTTGGCGCCGGTGCCGCCACCGTAGGCGTGTACCGTTCAAGTGAAGCAAACGAGAAGCGCACCGCTTCCGCCGGCTGGTATAATTCCGCAGCGTTTGAGCATCTGGCGGACAGCGAAGGACTTCGTTCCTGGTCCGTCACCGGCGACGCGTTTACAGATGAAACCAAGGCACGGACCGTTGAGGTTATCCGGGAAGAGCTCGGCCAGGTTGATCTGGTGGTGTACAGCGTGGCGACCGCCCGCCGTACCGATCCTGTGACAGGCGAAGTGCATACCTCTGTGCTGAAACCAATCGGTCAGCCGTACACGAACAAAACCGTTAATTTTCATACGGGCGAGGTCAGCCAAGTTACCCTGGAACCGGCAACGGAGGCGGAAATCGACAGTACGGTTCACGTAATGGGCGGTGATGATTGGGAGCAGTGGCTGCATGCACTGGCGGATGGCGGCGTGCTGGCGGAGCAGGCGGTCACTGTTGCTTTTTCGTACATCGGGTCGGATATTACCCAGGAGGTTTACCGCCAAGGGACCATCGGCCGGGCGAAAGATCATTTGGAGGCAACAGCCGTCCGGCTGAATGAACGTCTCTCGCCGCTTGGCGGCCGGGCGTACGTTGCGGTCAGCAAGGGCTTGGTTACCCAGTCCAGCTCCGCTATTCCCGTTGTGCCGCTTTATATCTCCGTGCTCTACAAAGTCATGAAGGATAAAGGGCTGCATGAAGGCTGTATTGAACAGGCCTACCGCCTGCTGGCTGAACGCATTTATGCGCCGGAAGGCACGGAAGTGGACGCGGAGGGCCGCATCCGGATTGACGACTGGGAGATGCGCGAGGATGTACAGCAGGAGGTCCGCCGCTTATGGGAGCAAATCGGATCGGATAACGTATACGCTTTGTCCGATCTTGAAGGTTACCGGCGGGAGTTTTTTCAATTATTCGGGTTCGAATTGGATGGAATTGATTATGAGCAGGACACCGATCCTGTCGTAGATATGCCAAACCAGCGTTAATTCGTCCCTACACAAACAGGGCGCTGCCGGGAGATACTTATTCTCCTGGCAGCGCCCTTTACTATGAATCAGGACTTATCCTATGTCTAGCCATTCAGGAATGCAAAATAGTCTGCAGGTGCCCCCACCCGGCAGCGAGATTGGATTGCACCCACGTTATATGACCGGCATCCGTATACTCGCGCGAACGGCATTCGATCACCATAATCAGGCCGAGATACAGATCATAAAGCGCTTTGCGGGCGGCCGTGTCTGTATCCTCCGCAAGTGATCCATAGCCCTCAAGGAAGTACCGGTTATCCACGAATCTGCGGAAAAAATACTCCATCAGCGGATCGCCCCAGAGCGCCCGTTCCCAGTCAAGAATGGAGACAATCCGGCCTTCCCGGATCATCACATTGCCTTCCCACAGGTCCCAATGGACAAGCTGCGGCTGCTTTACGGCGTCCAGGGCTGGCCGAAGCTGCGCTACCGCTTGTTCCGCTTCTGCGTATGTCATTGGCAAAACCGCACCAAGACGCTGACCATCCTCCAGCAGATCGTCCATTAATCGGACGAACACGCTGCTCCAGCTTGAATCCGCGCCCGGTTTTCCACGTCCCGGGAGACCAAACCCGCTTCCGGTAACGGCATTGATCCGGCGGTTGATCCGTCCGATCTCCCGTTCGATTCCCGACCGTTCGGCATCCGAAACCAAAGATTTTAACTCGTTATAGGGCGTGCCTGAAACAAACTCCATAAAAAAATATTCAGATCCGATCAGCGACCGGCTTGGATCATAATGGTAGACCTCGGGCACCGGCACGCCTTCCAGTCCGTATACCAGACGCAGCGCCTCCACTTCGGTCCGCATAATATCCGTTTCGTAGGTCAAAATCCGCGCGTCCGCCGGCGGGGATACCTTCAGGATGGTCTCCCGCCCGTCGGACAGACGGAGCCGGTAGGCGGCGTTAAACATACCGCCAGTCAGCTCGCTCAGGTCCCGGATCATTGTGCCGCCGCCAAACGCCTGCCGGACAAGCGGCTCCATTTCTGTCCGGGACAATTTCGTTTTGGTCAAACTATCGATGAGGATACGCCTCCCTAGCCTTCAATACCGAGCCCGCTGCGGTTTACAGCCACCACATTTCCCCAAGCGGCTCCTGAATCAGCACCTGCTGCAGATTGGATACGGCTTTGGTGAAGCCCTCATCCACAGACATCAATCCGTCTTCATGCTCAATGCTGACCACATAATCATAACCTACCACACGCAGCGTGCTGACGATGTCCGCCCATGTCTTCAGATCGTGCCCAAAGCCCACCGTACGGAACTGCCAAGCCCGGTCCAGCAGCTTGTCATAGGTCTGCATGTCGGTAACGCCGTGCATATTCACATTAATGGGATCAATAATCGTATCTTTGGCATGGAAATGATGAATGGCGTTGGCTTTGCCCAAAATACGGATCGCCTGGACCGGATCAATGCCCTGCCACCACATGTGGCTCGGGTCCAGGTTTGCGCCGATGGCTTCACCCGCTGCCTCGCGCAGGCGAAGGAGCGTCCCTGGACTATGTACGGAAAAGCCGCCGTGCAGCTCCAGACCAACTTTCACATGATGCTGGGCGGCAAAAGCCCCCCATTCCTTCCAATAAGGAATGATTTTCTGTTCCCACTGCCAAGTGAGGATCTCCTGATAGTCGCCCGGCCACGGTGCAACCGGCCAGTTCGGATATTTGGCGTTTTCGTGATCGCCCGGACAGCCGGAAAACGTGTTAACAACCGGCACTTCAAGTTTCTCGGCGAGCAGGACGGTATTCACGTAGTCTTCATGGTCCTTCTGCGCAAGCGCTGTTTGGGGATGGAGCGGGTTGCCGTGGCAGCTCAAGGCGCTGATGATCAGACCACGTGATTCGACACTCTTTTTGAATTGTTTCAGTGCTGCATCGTTCTCCAGCAGTTCCTTCGGATTGCAGTGTGCGTTCCCGGGATTGCCCCCCGTACCGATCTCCACCGCTTTAAGTCCTTTTGATGCTACGTAATCCAGTGCTTCCTCCAGCTTGCGTCCGCCGAACAGCACCATAAATACACCCAGCTTCATAAGTAATGTCTCCTTCCCCGGCTGTACCGGTCCTTAGTCTTCAAAATAAACGGCGCGTCCAGTCCGGGCCGATTCATACACCGCTTCAAGAATCTGCGTCACGACCAGCGCCTGCTCGGGTTTGACCACCGGATCTTTGTCTTCCCGTACCGCTTCCAGCCAGAGCCGCGCTTCCTTGTCCGCGTCCGACTCCTGTCCGCCTGAGTAGAAAGCAACGCCGCCGCCGGACAAGTCAACTTTCGTCTCATACAGGCGTCCGGCTTTCTCCCCGTTCAGCCGGAGTCCGTCCTTCATGTCCGCTCCGCCTTCCGTACCGCAAAGCAGCGTTTTCGCTTCCCCAAATTCGGAGACGTTCAGCGCCCAGCTGGACTCCAGCGAGATCACCGCTCCGTTGTCCATGGTAATAAACGCAAATGCGGAATCTTCCACTTTAAACTGCTCGGGGTCCCACGGGCCAAAGGCGTTGGCCGCATTTTTCCGGCTGCCCAGCTTGTGGAACGACGCGCCAACAACCATCCGCGGCTTGTAGTTGTTCATCATCCACAGCGTAAGATCCAGGGCGTGGGTGCCGATATCGATCAGCGGTCCGCCTCCCTGCTTTTCTTCGTCGAGGAAGACACCCCAGGTCGGAACCGCGCGGCGGCGGAGGGCAATCGCTTTGGCGTAATAAATATCGCCAAGCTCCCCTTCTTCGCACAGCTGCTTCAGATATTCGCTGTCCGGACGGAAACGGTTCTGGTAGGCGATGGACAGCTTTTTGCCGGTGCGGCGGGCCGCTTCCAGCATTTCCAGCGCCTGGGCCGAAGTTTTGGCCATCGGCTTCTCACACATGACATGATGTCCCGCTTCCAGCGAAGCCACCGTAATTTCAGCGTGACTGTCATTTGGCGTGCAGACATGCACTATATCGAAGCCGCCTGCTTGCAGCATTTCGCGGAAGTCAGTGAAGACAGCCGCTCCTTCGGCGCCGTACTCCGCAGCCGCTTTTTCCGCACGTTCCTTGACGATATCGCAGAAAGCTACCATTTCCGCATCCTGCTGGCGGGAAAGACTTGGCATATGTTTGCCGTTTGCGATTCCTCCGCAGCCGACGATAGCAATTTTTAATTTAGACATGAACGCTGCCCCCTTTGTTTGCATACTGTTGAATCCATTTCATGCTGTCCGCCACGCTTTCAAGCGGAGACCGGCTGCAGTAATCCTGCTCCACAACGGCCCACTCTACACCCGCCGCGTCCGCCGCTTTCATAATGCCCTCCAGATCAACTTCCCCTTCGCCGAGCACCACGGTTTCGGCCGAGCCGTCCTCCAGCTTCTTCATATCTTTGAGATGGATGATCGGAAGTCTGCCGGAATACCGCTGGATGTATTCGACCGGATCATATCCGCCGTAATAAACCCAGCATGTATCCATTTCCACCTGCAGCAGACCGGCCGGCACTCCCGCAAAAATCGCATCAAACGCCGTCTGTTCGCCTACCCGCTCCGTCAGCTCAAAGTCATGGTTATGATAAAGCAGAACGGCACCGCCAGCTTTGGCCTTGGCTCCGATTTTGGCCAGGTTCTCCGTCACTTGCTCCCAGTTCCGCTGCTCCTCGGACAGATAAGGAACAACGATGTTTTGGTTGCCGATGGCCAAGTTAAATTCAATTTCCGACTCGGCATCCTGCAGCAGCGTATCATAAGGACGATGTGCGCCCACCGCCACCAGTCCGGTCTCTTCCAGCAGCCGGCTGATCTCTTCCGCGCTCCGGCCGAAGAAATGATAGAACTCGACACCCTTGTAGCCGATCTCCGCCACCTTGCGCAGCGTTCCTTCAAAATCCTGTTCCAGCTCATTCCGTAAAGTATACAATTGAAGACCTACATTCATCATAAAACTTTCCCTCCTATTATTTGTTGTTGTCTTCCGGGCTTGTCTCCGTCCGGTACAGGACAGAAGTGAGCGCGTCACCGCTGGCGATGGGGATATGCTTGCCTTCGGAGGCAGAACGGATAAAAGCATGCATCGTTTCCAGCACATGGAAGCCCCGCTCCCCGCTGGCCCGGTGCGGCCTGCCCTCACGGATGGCCTCAACCATGTCATTCACCCCGATGCCGCGTTCGTCCGGGCGGGAGCTGAAAGCCGGCTCCAGCTCGGTCCATTCTTCGCCCCGGCGGCGCAGGCGGACATTGCCATCGAACCGGTTCGGGTCCGGCAGGCTGAGCGACCCTTCCGTTCCGTGAATCTCCAGCAGCGGCAGCTCGGAACCGCCGGCAATATCAAAGCTGAACGTTACGGTCGACAGCACGCCGGACCGCATTTCCAGCACCCCGCTTAAATGCGTGGGGGTTCGGACCGGGAACAGCTGTCCGGCCTTTGGCCCCGAGCCAATCCGGCGCTCCGGAACTGGCATCGCGGCCAGCGAGCTTACCCGTCCCACCGGACCTAACAGCTCGACCAGCGCCGTGATATAATACGGGCCCATGTCAAACAGCGGACCGCCGCCTGGCGCATAAAAAAACTCGGGATCGGGATGCCAGCTTTCCGGCCCTCCGCCCATCATAAACCCGGAGGCGGCCAGCGGCCGGCCGATTAGCCCATCCTCGATTGCCTTCCGCGCCGTCTGGATGCCTGATCCCAAAAATGTGTCCGGCGCGCAGCCGACCCGCAGCCCCCGGACGGCGGCCAGCTCCATCACCCGGCGGGCTTCCTCCAGCGTCACGGCCAGCGGTTTTTCGCCGTAGACATGCTTGCCCGCCTCCAGCGCCGCCAAATGCACTGCGGCATGGCTGCTGGGTACCGTCAAGTTAATCACAAGCTCAATGTCCTCCTGCGCAAGCAGCTCAGGCAGGGTGTAAACGTTCTCAATTCCAAACTCTTCCGCCTTGCTTTTCGCCCGTTCGGGGTCCAGGTCGGCAACCGCTGCAACTTGAACAAACGGGCTGTCTGCCAAATTTCTCAAATAGGCGCCGCTGATATTCCCGCAGCCCACTATCCCGGCTTTGATGCGTTTCATGATGAAGAAAACGCCTCCTTTTGTTAAAAGGGGATGAATTACTTAGCTACATAGTATCCCGAAAGAAAATAGATTAAAATGAATAATATGATTTAAACATGAACAATCTGGTCATCATTTCACGCACAAGGAGAAGCTATGATCGACGCAACCTGCACCCACGTCCTGTTTGCCGGATATTCCTTTCACCGCAAGCCGTTCCGCATTCCGGAGGAACCTCAGCAGAACTACCTGATCCGGCTGCAGTCGGAAGGCCGCTGCCGTGCGCTTGTTGACGGACAAATGTCGCCGGTCGAGACGGGCGACCTGGTGCTGTTCGCACCGGGCGAGCCGTACGCCTTAACGATTGAGGAGGAAAGCTACGGGCTTGGCGAACCCCGAATCGAAAGCGGCGACTACCACATTATTAGCCGGGGCGGCTGGATTGAAAGCTGGTGGAAGCTGCGCCAGCGGCCGACCCGGATTACAATTCCCGAACCCGAAAGCTTTCTGACTCTGTTCCGCCAGCTTGTCCTGGAACAGCGCAAGCTGTCCGGCACCTCCCCTGAAATTTCGGAATACTACCTCCGGATTTTGTGCCTGCAGATCGACCGGCTGATGAGCGAACAGCCGGCGGTATCGACCAAGGGGTATCTCGCTTACCGGATCAAGCAGTATATCGAAGAACATGCCTCCCAGCCGTTCCGGCTGGAAGAAGCGGCCGCGCATGTCGACCTGTCCGTATCCCGGGCCGTGCATTTGTTCAAAGAAGCATTCGGCACCAGCATCATCAAATACGCCAATGATGTAAGACTTGATATGGCCAGTGAACGCATTATCTTCAGCCCGTTGCCGCTGGAGCAGGTGGCCGAAACCTGCGGGTTTGCGAACTACACGTATTTCCACCGGCTGTTTCGGAGCCGCTTTGGCCTCTCGCCGAAGCAGTACCGGACCAAAAAACGGGAACAAGCGTAATTGAACAGGAGGCTACCCATTAGCGGGTAGCCGGCCCTCTCATCATTGCGTACTGCTATCTTTTTTATTACAGCATAAAACAAGCCCCCCGCCCGTTAAGCGGAGAGCCTGTCATGCACCGGAGAATTAAGGCCGCAGCTGCACCCGCGTCTCTTTATCCGGTTCATCAGTCGTATAATTAAACATATAAATAGAAGCTTCAGTACCTTTAAAATCCTTATAGACATCAATGGCTTTGTTGTTACCGTCGCCCGCAAAATTGACAGTTACGGGTCTGCCCGGAATGCGCTCTTTCCCCAATCCGATATAAGTCTGGTTGACTCCGCCGAAATGCGGATCGTCACTCTCTGTCTCCACGTACAGGTCTTTGCCCTGCATGTAATAGGTCCATTTCACCTCGTAACCGCCGGTGTCCCGGATTACTGTCTGTTTCTCTGCAGAAATATTTTTCAGAAGCAGCGGGGTTTTGTCATCGTCATGATTGGTAACTTTATATTTCCCTACAAAAGTAATGTCCGTCTGTTCATCTATAACAAGACCGGCCGGACGTTCAAATTTCAGTGTGATCAGGTATGGATCATCGTCCGGAGACAGGTATAAATACCCCTCCAGTACAGTGCCGCCTACTTCAAGATTATATTTATAATATGGCAGCTGCTTATATTGCTCCTCCGCCCTCAAAATTACACGAATCTGCGTAGGCGTGATCACCATCTTTTCAAAGCTGTGCATGGTATCTCCCGCTTCCAGCGGTGCATTCAACGCTGTCTTTATCGTCCCGCTTTCCATCTGTTTTTTGCTCAGCTGCAGATCGAAGGACCATCCTCCGCTAATAGAGCGCTCCAGCTTGGTGTATTGCAGCTTATAGGTGGTTTGTCCATCCGGAATTTCGGAGGCTTTAAAGTACTGCTTTATCGTATACTCCCCGTTGTCCCCCGGCGTGCCAAAGACAGCTTCAGGCAGGGGCTCCACACGGGTGCTTCCTCTATAAGCTACAAGCTGCGGGTAAGCCCATTTTTTGGCATCCGGGTTATTGAAGGTCACTGCTGATGAAAAAAGCTGTTTATTTTCGCTCTTGGCAAACGGCTTGACCTCTATGCTCTTCATCCCTTCCACATCCAGCTGAAAGGTCTGCGGCTCCGTCGAATTGCTGTTCAAAGACAATTCCTGCTCCGCTTGGTTGAAGGACTGGACGGCCGCTGCAGTCAAAGTAACCTTGGTCTCACCCTCGCCGGGTGTCCAGTCACTTTCAAAGTATCCGTTATACCGCTGCTGCTTTTCATCCCACTGTTCGTAGTTGTATTCTGCCTCAATAGAGTTGCCTTGCTCATCCTTCAGGGACAGGCCCTTGACTTTCCAGAACTCCTTATCCGCCTTTCCCCCTACATCCACACTGTACAGGATAACCGTCCGGTTCTCGTCCACAATAGCCGTATGCAGTGTCAGCGTTACTCCGTCTTTGGTTACAGACTGCCCCAGCGGTTGTCCGAGATTTTGTTCCAGCGCTGCCTGAATACCATGTTTCTGAGAGAGCAGATTGCCCCAGTCATACTGAATAGCCGCATATACAGGAGCAGCCGCCAGCAGGGCGCTGAGTGAGGCGGCAATAGTAATTCTGCGCCAGTTTCTTGCGCGGTGCCCTCCCCGTACATTTGTTGCGCTTATCTTTTCCTGAAAGGTGTCTTCCACTTTCTCTATCCGGTCCCACATCTTATTAAAATCGGGATAAGTTACAGCCTCATTATCATTTAGTTGATGCTTCAGCGTATTTTCCAGTTTGCTCAAAATAATCTCCCCTCCGCTCGTCGTCTTCAATTCCAGCTTCCTTCAAAATACCTTTCAACAGTTTCAGACCTTTGTGCAATCTTGATTTGGCCGTACCTACGGGAATGGACAATGCTTCCGAAATTTCAGTCAGGCTGAAATCGTGCATATATCTCAGCGTAAGTACTGCCCTGATTTTTGCAGGCAGCCGTAACATATAGCTGCTCCATTCCTGCGCCGTTTCTTTTTCTTCAAAAGTTTGTTCCACCGTTGCTTCTGCCCGGCCTTTCCACAAGTACAGATTGTCCGCCACCTTCTTCTGCAGGTTGCTCGAACGTTTTAGATGATTTAGACAGGTGTTGACCGCAATTTTCATAATCCATGCCCGGGGAAATTTGACCTGTTCCCACTCACTGCGGAATACGGTGATGAATACTTCCTGACACAAATCTTCAGCATCAGCGGCATTCTGCACCATATAGTAGCAGGTCCGGTATACATCCTTACTGTAGGCTTCGAATAACTCCCGGTTGCTCTGCACATGCTCCTCTCCTTTCCTGTGTGATCTGTCTATTTAACAATCGGGATCTTCAAAAAGTTCATTTTATGAGTAAAAAAAATCTGCTGCCAAGCCTGCAGCAGACTTTCAACGCCAATTTTTGTTTATGCGGGCGCAGCACAATAAAAAGGAGCGTCATCATAAGAGATGCGCTCCTGTCGTTTTTCTTTGGCCAGCAGCTCCCGCTTGCCGGGACGAACCCGTACATGCTGCGAAATTGCGCCAAATTGTTCGTTTGTTTTCCGGTTTTGATCCGGGCTGCGGCGGCCTGCACGCGCTGCCTTCAGCGCCGCTTTTTTGGCCTGTGTACGCGCCATAACATGTTCACGCTCCATTGCTTCTGGTTTCGACGGCTATCCCCGTCGTACCTAGTGTACTCTATTTATTTGCCGGAGGGAACCTTGGATCCTGCCGCGGCGTCCGCCACCGGTTTAGGGCGGATGGCCTCCGTCTTTTTGATGCCGAGCAGCGTATGATAAAGGGTATCCGGATCGTCTTTAAATTCCTGTCTGGAGTAAGTGAAAATCACCTGGTCGCCCGTATCCAGTCTGCCTACAGCCTGCTCCAGCGGCTCGGTAAACTGCAGCGAGACAGGTTCCCCGTACACGTCAATTTCCACGGTATGTCCGTCTTCCAGTCCTACAAAGGTGCCCTTAGCCTTAATCAGCACGGGTTCGGTTAAATAGGCCTTCTGTCTCTGCGAGACAGGCGTCTCGGCCTTGTTCTCCGCAGCGGCCTGACCGCCTGCCGCGGGGCTTACCGCCAGCGCCGCTCCCAGCAGCGGGGCAAGCAGGACACGCATGAACTTCCGCGACCGTGTCTGTAATTTGTTCCGTTGATCCATAGCTGCCACCTCTTTTTTTACAGATTGGGAATTGCGGACTTCGTTAACGGGCTGTACTCCTTTTATAACCGGATTGCCCGCAAATTAAACGACTCGGCGAGCCCGGCCGTCCCGGAAACAGGAGTAAAGTCACACGTTTTTTTTCGTACATCTGCCGTTACTTTTTAACTGAAACTTATGCGGAATCAAGTGAACCTTTTGCAGAATCAACTGGACCTTTTTAGAAAACATCATCAAAGTAAATTTGGGTGTGTACGCAAACTGTAATACCAAGTCAGGACGGGTGTGGCGCGGTCCACCTGTTTATGTCAGATCGATCTCCATTATATATAACACTTTGGCACGAATCCTCTCCTGTGACACCCGCAGCGGATTACCACAGAACGCGGTACGGAGGTCTTTGCCGAGGTCTTGCGGACTCAGCGGCCGTTATTTCTGAATTTTTTGGGCA